>NZ_JAUORD010000040.1:0-1299 GCF_030547345.1 Anaerobacillus sp. 1_MG-2023
TTGAAGTGACCCCTGTCAAGTAGACAGGAATTAAAAAGCATTTTTAAGCAGCCTGAGCTCTATACTTATAGGGGCTCAGGTTGTTTAATTTCTTTTGAAATCTTTGGTGATTGTAAAATCGTATGTATTTGTGGACTGCAAACTTAACCTCTTCAGAGGTTTGGAAAGAGTATAAGTAAAAACATTCTGTTTTAAAGTGGCTGAAAAAGTTCTCCATACATGCATTGTCCCAACAGTTTCCTTTTCTGGACATACTTGATTTCATTTTGTACTTATTAAGCAGTTTGTTATACTGTTTCGAGGTATACTGGAACCCTTGGTCACTGTGGAGCATAATGCCTTTTACGCTTCGTTTTTTTCTAGCCTTCTTCACTGTATCCATGACTAATTTAAGATCGTTTCTTCTACTGATTTCATAGGCTATTATTTCGTTATTATACAAATCCTTAATGGCAGATAGATACAGTTTTTGTCCATTAAAAATTAAATAGGTAACGTCGGTTACCCATTTTTCATTTGGTTTTGAAGCTGTAAAGTCCCGATTCAAATGGTTATTTGAGATGACATAAGCTTCCTTCTTACCATAGTAAGGTCGCTTCCTTCTGATAACAGCTTTAAGGCCTAATTCTCCCATCAAGCGTTGAACTCGTTTGTGATTCATATGTAGATTATGCATCGTCTTAAGCCAGGTCTGTACTCTTCTATACCCATAGATCCCTTTAAGTTTTGTGTGACACTCCATAATCAATTTTTTGATTTTATGATCTTCTACCTGTTTAGGAGAAGAGGATTCTTGGCGTTTTAACCATTTGTAGTATCCAGCCCTTGATACACCTGTAAGCTCGCATAAGAGTTGAACGGTGTACTTCTTAGACATCTCTTTAACAACCTCATACTTCGTACTAGTAAGTACGACTTCCATTCCCCCTTTTACTTTCCTAAGAGCTTTTTTAGCATTTCATTCTCAGCTTCTAATCGTTTAATTTTTTCTTCTGGATCCTCAGGACGTGTTCTTGGTCTTCCTATCCCAGGTCCTTTAGCTCTCCCACGCTTCTCCTCGAGGCCCTTTATTCCTTCTGCCTCAAAGTGTTGAACCCATCGGCGTACCATTTTAGGAGTTATTTCTAATTCTCTACCTACTGTTTTGTAGCCCATACCTTCTTTCAGATACATATCTACAGCTTTTTTCTTGAATTGAATATCATATGTTTTATTAATTTTACCCATAGAAAAATCCCCTCCATAATAGACAGCTTAGTGCGCTTTCTTTTTTCTGTCTACTATGAGGGGATCATATCA
>NZ_JAUORD010000041.1:0-1227 GCF_030547345.1 Anaerobacillus sp. 1_MG-2023
TATTTTGATCAATGGTTGGCGCAAGGGTTAATTAATTAACTAAATATGTAGCAGCATATCTTCAACAATCTCGGAGCGATTATTCAATGAATAATAGGCTTTAACACAGCGATTGAGCCGATTCATCATACGTCTCCTGATAGGGGGATTCATAGGGAGGGATAACTATGAAAAAAGTGCTGATGGGGATAGCATTTATTCTTGCACCAGCCTTTGGTATGGCATTGGCGAAGTTAATCATTGATCCATTATGGTCGAACCAAAAAGTGACCTTAGAGGGTCTGATAACCTTTTTCATATATGGGTTAGTTGCAGGAGTCATTCTTTTTATTTTGCGCCTTATTGTTAGGGGAGGAAGTTTGAATTGAGGATAAGAGAGTCATTTAAACATACTGATTCTGTGTAGATGCTAATTTAATAAGATGTGATTATGGAAATTATTATCCAGTCTAAAAATCACTGTATTAAATTTAAATTTCCTATTCTACTATCTCGGAGCAAAACAGTAATAAAATAAACAGTTATCGTTTTTAATGTGACTAAAGCGATTCAAAATGAAATGAGGAGACATTTAATATGATTGATTTGAAACTTTTTGAACGGGCTGACTTTGATAAACTTATAAATTGGATAGAAACTCCTGAGTTCCTACTACAATGGGGGCCCTAATTTCACTTTTCCATTAGATGAAGATCAGCTTGGGGTTTATTTGAAGGATGCCAACAATGATGATTCTGATGTAATGATTTATAGTGTTTTTGATAGAGAAACTGAAACAGTAATCGGACATATTTCATTAGGTAAAATCGATAGAGGAAATAAGTCTGCAAGAGTAGGAAAAGTATTAGTCGGCGATAAGAATGTAAGAGGAAAAGGAATCGGCAAACAAATGATGACCGAAATTCTTAAAGTAGCATTTGATGAACTACATTTACATAGAGTCAGTCTTGGGGTGTTTGACTTCAATTCTTCAGCAATTGCTTGTTATGAGAAGGCTGGATTTAAAAAGGAAGGTTTACTGAGAGAATCAAGAAAAATTGGTGAAGAATACTGGAGTTTATGGGAAATGAGTATTTTAGATAAGGAATGGGCTGGGAGAAAAGTAGATTAAAGTCATTACAAATCATCTTGATTTAAAGTCTTCAACAAACTCGGAGCGATTAAAGAGTAAATAATAAGTTTAGGGAGGGAATTATGGAACTAATATTTGTACGACATGGTCAAGGA
>NZ_JAUORD010000043.1:0-988 GCF_030547345.1 Anaerobacillus sp. 1_MG-2023
CAAGATATGTTCAACTAGTCGTTCCGTATTCGGTCCGACAGTCCTTGCCCATTTCCGGTTGTTTTCTGGATTGTGATCGAGATAAAGCCGATGGTGGTCTGGCATGTGATCCGGATTTGTGGCATATGAATCTTCTGTTTTTTGTTTACGTGGATGGGATGCAATCCGCACATCTTTAAAGTACAATTCAATTACATCCGCAGTGATTCGGACATCGACATCCTCGCGGACGTATTCATAGGGGACGGAATAGAACTTATAGTCCACTTGAACGTGGTAGTTCGGTTGAACTTTGGCAGTCGCCCATTCCGTCATCTTGAACCGTGTTGGAGGTAGAGGATGAAGGTGGCTCTTCTCCTCTTCTTCAAACACTTTGGACCTAGAACCCTCGCGCTTTTGGAAATTCATCGTATTGATTTCTTCCAGCTTTTCAAAGATTCGTGCATTTAAATCCTCTAGATGAAAACACTGATAGTTTCGTAGTGATGCAATGATCTGCCTTGATATGTATCCGACAGTTCCTTCTACACTCGCTTTGTCTTTCGGCTTTCTGATGCGACTGGGCACCACAACCGCCCGGTAGTAATCGGCTAATTCCCGGTAAGCTTCATTGATCATTGGATCGCCCCGATGTGGCTTAGTCACCCCCTCTTCAAATTATCAGGTACCAAAGCCTCGGTAACGCCTCCAAAATATTCGAATGCATGAATATGTGCACGCAGCCAGGAAGTTGATTTCATATCAAGAAATGCCTCTACATAACTCAACTGACTGTAGGGAAGGGTTGCAATGAATACATACGCTGGTATAACCTCGCGGGTCGAATTATCTATGATCTTAAGCGTCGTTCCTGCCCAGTCCACCTCTAAGATCTCGCCTGGCTTTCTTCTGATTGGCATGGTTAGCTTATGCTTCTTTGCGAAGTTCCCATATTTTTCAGCGAATGTTCGATAGGCATAAGGGACTTTTCCATCTTCTCTAGCTGCAC
>NZ_JAUORD010000044.1:0-959 GCF_030547345.1 Anaerobacillus sp. 1_MG-2023
TTGTTTAAACTCTTCAATTCCTTTTGAGCGATCACGTATATGATTGCGGTTTTGAATCAATTTCCCTTTTTCTAAACTAATCTCATGCTCGGCGATCACTTCACCCTTTGATTCCTTTCGAATCACGAGTGTCTGTTGTTCATCACCTTTCAGTTCAATCAAAACAAGGTTTTCAGACTTTGTTTGGTGAGTCCCTAGTGGGACGGAATAACGGTTTGACTTATAACGGATTGTATTGTCCTTGCTTACGGTTCTTGTTATACTTTGCTTACTGGTACTTTCAAATGAAAGTAACGAAGAGACTGGCTGTAAGTGTTGCTTTTCGAGGAGAAACACTTCTGCTGGTCTTTTTTTCGTTGTTTGATGAACTTGATGGTTCCCAGTACGCTGGAGCCACTGTAATCCTCGGTGATTCCAATCCTCTATATCACTGAAAACTCGACTGTCTGCGAAGTTACCTTTTATGTACTTCACTACATTTTCAATCATGCCTTTGGATTCAGGGTCAGCTCTTCTACATAAATGAATTCTAAACTTACGTTCATTCACATAACTTTGAAACTCAGCTGTTAAAAGTAGCTGTCCTGCATTCTCGCTGACTGTAATTAAATGATCCTGATCATACACGATTTCGTTGGTATGTCCTCCGTAGAATTGAAATGCGTTTTCATGGCACCGAATCGCATCTCTTGTGGTAAAAGGAGATGTTTGCCATTCCATATATTTATACCTTGAGTGGGCGAGTACAAATGCGATAAAGTACAGTTTGATCTCTTTACTATCAGTCGTTTTCTGTTTTGTTTCACCCCAGTCTACCTGAAGTTGTTTTCCCATTGGTTGTTCAGGAACTGCCTCGTACTGACGAACATTTACCTTTTTCTCAATTTGATAGACTTCCCTGACTTCTTTTACGTAAGACCTCACTGTACTTCCACCGACCATGAGGTCGGGATATCTCT
>NZ_JAUORD010000045.1:0-779 GCF_030547345.1 Anaerobacillus sp. 1_MG-2023
GGCCTATGGATGGTTACACATACTAATCAAGGCACGGCCAATTTTTTTAGTGATAAATCTTATAACCCCTCCGCAAAAACTGGAACTGCAGAGTTTGGAGAAAATAACTATAATTTAACTCTTGTAGGGTATGCTCCTTCTGATGATCCTGAAGTGGCTTTTGCAGTTGTAGTGCCAGATATCGATAACACTAATGAAATTAATCATGATATTAGCGAACGGATAATGGACAAGTATTTTGAAATGAAAAAATCAGGACATCAGATGGAAGTGAAAGATAAAGGAAATGACTAAAACATATCTCTTTTCAAATCTTGAATCGAGGAGAAATCAGTGCAAAAAAAATCAGTTTATTTACTTGTAATATCAATTCTTGTATTTAGTGTTTTTGTATACTATATATATGGACAAGAATATAGATACGCAAAAGAATTCGCGAATGAACTATATGAGTATTCAATTCCTCCAAACACAGTACTAATTGAGAAAGGTTATGATTTTGCCTACAACTATGGAGGAGGGCCTAGGGGTAATGGAGGATATCCAACGGTAGTCGCTTTCATGAAATTATCATCTTCTCTCAGTGAGCAAGAAATATTCAATTACTACAACCAAGATGATATTGAAGTATATTTTGACTGGTGGGTGGAAGAGGAAAAAGGCAAAGAGTGGTACGAGGGGATAAAACCAAAACCTCAAAAGCTAAGTGATAAGGAAAATATCAATAAAACTATTAAAGTCGTTATTCAAAAAAGAAGTCTCCTTGTCACTCCTTATGG
>NZ_JAUORD010000046.1:0-755 GCF_030547345.1 Anaerobacillus sp. 1_MG-2023
ATCGATTCAGATTTCTGGATATAGTGAAGGAACAGACTATACGATTTCTCAAAATGAAAATGGTTTTGTTGTGACATTTAACAACATGGTAGATAAAAAATTCAACTTATCATATAGCACTGAATTTGACTATGATGCTCGTGAAGATAAGAGCGTGAATAAGTTACCAAACCGAGTGAAATTGGATTGGAATGATTCAGATAATGACGCTCAAACAATTAGTGTGGAGAAAAAATTTGTTCCTGCATCGTACACGCAACAGAATGGCTTTAAGTCCGGAAGTTACAATGCAGTAAGCAAAGAAATTACATGGAGTGTAGGACTTAATTATAACCTCCAAACATACGCAGAACCTGCTGTTGTCGATTACATTCAAGGGAATCAACAGCTACTTGAAGATTCAATTACTGTGTATGAAATGAAGCTAAATAGCGGTAGTAATGATGTTGAGAAAGGTAACGTGCTTCAAGCAGGGACAGATTACGAGTTAAATATGGTCACTAGTCCATCTGACGAATCAGGCTTTAAAATCTCTTTCCCTGAAGACAACAACACGCCATACCTTGTCGAATACAAAACATCTCTTAAAGACCTTTTAATTGAAAAAGAGTATAACAACACAGCAACAGTTTTGAATAATGAAAAAGAGGTAACAACACTTGATGCTAAAGTTTCGGTATTAAACGGTGGAGAATATACCGATAAATCTGGTGAGCAAAAAGGAGAGAAAATTGAATGGACCGTGAATTTGAACT
>NZ_JAUORD010000047.1:0-664 GCF_030547345.1 Anaerobacillus sp. 1_MG-2023
TATTATGAAGAACTATCTTATAACCAAATCGTTGAGTTGTTGCAAATACGAATGCAAACAGTGAAGTCTCGTTTACACAGAGGACGTATTTTGTTAAAAAAACGACTCGAAGGAGGTAAAACAGATGGATGATTTCTTAAAGAATCTTAAAGAGGATATGAATGAAACAGTGTTAAAAGATATTGATTTTGACAATAAACATAAACGAAACGTCAAGAATGCCATTTATTACAATCAAAAGAAGACAAGAATCACCATCCAGCAAAGATTAGGGTTTTTGTTAAGTATAGGATTTACGGTAATTGTTATGTTTGGAATTGGTTATTTAACTCTGGATAAGTTGGGGTTCATGGCTCTTGATGAAGCATCTCCAACAAATGAAACAAGTGAATTAAAAAGCGATATAAAGGCGGGCAATGAGGATAACTCTTTCACTCCCCCGGCTCAGGATGAACTATACGATGATTTGTCAAAAGAAGATGTGTCTACAAAAATGCTGAATACTGTTGACTATTTTAGTACAGCATCAGGAGAATTTGAATTACAAAATGTATACGATGATAACTCAGAAAGCAATGAAAGGATCAAGTATACGGTTAGCTTGGAAGAACATGTTGGAGAATCTGTGATCTCAACCTCTTTTTATGATGAAGAGATAATGGGA
>NZ_JAUORD010000048.1:0-606 GCF_030547345.1 Anaerobacillus sp. 1_MG-2023
TGTAAACGAGACTTCACTGTTTGCATTCGTATTTGCAACAACTCAACGATTTGGTTATAAGATAGTTCTTCATAATAATAGAGAATAATCACTTCTCGATACTTGACTGGTAACGACATAACCTGTTCAGAAAGCATTCTTTTACTTTCTAAATTTATCAATTCAGTTTCCGGAGTATCATATGTATGACGAGACTTTGAAAAGAAATCATTTAAAACGATATTTTTAAAGGACCAACTTCTCAGCTTATCCTTGCATAAATTTACAGTTATTCTATAAATCCAAGTTTTATAAGTTGAATCATTTCGAAAACTATCTAGATTTTTATAGCATTTAATAAAAACTTCTTGTGCGATATCTTCAGCAAGCTGTTGTTGTTTTGTATAGGTAAATGCTAAGCGAGTGATATTTCTTCCGTACTCGTTCATTAACCATTCAACTCGCTCTTCTTTGCTGAGATCATCTTCATATTCATCATCCCGTTTTTTACTAGTAATCATCTTTCACACCCTTTCACCTATTAGACGGAACATAGCTCATTTGGTTGTATTTTTTTCTGAAGGTTATGATGAATTTTCTTTACTGGACTTTGAAAGGATACTTAAA
>NZ_JAUORD010000049.1:0-539 GCF_030547345.1 Anaerobacillus sp. 1_MG-2023
TACTCGATCCTTAAATACGTATACTAGCATTTTAGGAGGTAGGGTCTGATGAATAAGACTGTGAATGAATTACGGGAACAATTTCGTCAGTTACGACTGGCAGAAACCGCGGAGAAGCTCCCACAGCTTCTTCGCGAAGCTGAAAAATCTTCATGGACTTACTTAGAATTCTTAGAATCTATTACGGGATATGAATTAGCAAAACGTGAAGCAAAAAACCTTGAAAAAAGAATGAAATGGGCACGCTTCCCTTTCGAAAAGTCACTAGATGAGTTTGAATTGAAAGGCCAAAACGTTCTGACTGCAAGAGAATTAGCTCAACTCAGAGAGTTAAGCTGGCTGGAACAGCAGTACAACTTAATTCTTCTAGGTCCGCCTGGCATTGGGAAAACATACATCGCCATTGGACTTGGACTCGAAGCCGTTTACAGAGGATTTAATGTTTACTTCGCTACTATGGGCGAGCTTGTACAACTCTTAAAGACTGAAGAATACCTAAACAAATCAAAGGTACAACTCAAACGCCTTAGAAGTGCTGA
>NZ_JAUORD010000005.1:0-293039 GCF_030547345.1 Anaerobacillus sp. 1_MG-2023
ATTGAACACAAAGAACGTGTTCATTCTAAAAGGCTCCAACGCTTGTCGGGTTTAAACGGGCACATTCGCTTTTCATTGTCTAGCTACTGCGCCCAAACCCTCGATCGTTTCACCTTTTAGATTGAACACAAAGAACGTGTTCATTCTAAAAGGCTCCAACGCTTGTCGGGTTTAAACGGGCACATTCGCTTTTCATTTTTCAAAAGAAATATTGTAGACGGAGTGACCAGTTGTAGTAATCTAGGAAGAAACTGCTTGCGAGGGAGCCGATGCTTAGGGTTAGTAAGATCATGAGGACTTTCGCCTGTGGACTGTTCGGTTTTTTAAAGAATACATCGAACCGAACGGTTTGTAGCGCCCACCAGGTGATCATAATGAAAACCAGGTTAATGACAATCGTTAAAATCGATTGTTGCGCCAGTGCTTCTGTCATCTTCTCTACCCCCTATCTGCAAGTGCACCATTCGACAAACGTACATTATTCCATCTAAAAGCCTATTATAAAAGATTTCCACCCAAATGAATACCCTACTTTCCCACTATAAAAGGGATTATTTCATTTCAAAATAAGTCATTTTCGTCATAATCTGGTAGGAATGCACTCATTCATGAAAAAAACAGCAGAATGATCTGCTGTTCTAAGGATTAAAAATCTCTAGAAATTGAAAATGATCATGTATAAAGGTTAACGCAATGGAAGGGAAAACCCCAAGTAAAACGGTTCCAGCTGCCGTTATGGCTAGCACGGTGACGATGCCATTTGATGCCAAAACCGGCCTTTTTGTTTGGGAAGGTCGAAAGTACATTTGAATAAACAGCCCAAAATAATAAACATAGGAAAGCACTGTGCCCGCTAGCATAGCCACCACTAAAAAATATCGCTTCGGTTCGGTTCCAAGGGCACTCATGAAAATCTCGAACTTACCGATGAAACCTGCTGTGAGCGGGATACCAGCGAGAGATAGAAGATAGATGGTCATAGCAATGGTTACATACGGCGCTCGCTGAAATAGTCCTGCAAACGAAGCCACCGTGACCTCCTCATCATTTTCCGTCAAGGCATGGATGACAGCGAAAGCCCCCAGATTCATCAACAGATAAGCGGCGAGATAAAACCACACCGCATCAAAGACTAACTCAGAAAGAGCGGCTAACGGTACAAGAAGATACCCTGCGTGCGCAATGCTGGAATAAGCCAAAAGTCGTTTTGCATTCAGCTGTCTTAGTGCCATCACATTTCCTATAAGAATTGTTAGAACAGCTAATAGAACAAGATAAGGTCGAACCGATACAAGTAGCGTTTCATAGCTGATCCCCTCTGGTGTAATCACTTTTCCCGTACCAGGTGCAAAGACAAACGGTACCATTAGCAGTCTAAGTGTGATTGCGAATCCGGCTATTTTAGAAACAACACTTAGATAAGCTGTAATCGGTGTTTCGGCTCCCTGGTATACATCTGGTGCCCACATATGAAACGGAGCAGCCGTAATTTTAAAGGCTAGACCAACGAATATCATGAGAAAAGCAAAAACGGCAAGATAACGATTTTCCGTCACGACTTCGCTTCCCATTAGCGCTTGAATTTCATATATATTCGTCTCTCCAGTAAGTCCAAATAAATAGCTCATCCCAAACAGCGTAATCGCAGTCGCTATACCGCCATTAACAACATATTTAAACGCCGCTTCATTTGCGAGCTTATCTTTCTTTCGAATTCCCACTAGAACATATGAAGATAGGCTTAATAATTCTAGACCTACAAAAAGCGTAATCAGATCTGCACTCGAAGCCATCATCATACCACCTAGTAAACCCGTTAGAAGAAGGTAGTGGTACTCACCTTTCACTTCGCTTAGATCATTCGTTTTCAAGTCTAGAAGCATAACGAAACCAGTCCCAATTAGCATAAGAAGCTTAAACGCTTTCGCAAAAGAATCCAGTCGATAAGTTTGATTTAGAATCGTGACAACCCCATTATCAAACTGAAAAATAAGAAAGACAATGGCTAGTGCGATGCCGACGATTGCGAGCCAAACGAGAATAGACCTATCTCGCCTTTTATCCATAAAGAGATCGATCAACGAGAGTGCAACTGCTGTTACTAGTATAGTGAATTCTGGCATCATACTGCTCCATTGGTACGCTAGCAACGTATCGATATCCATTCGTTAACCTCCGATCCCGAGTGTACGAGCGATTTGAAGTGTGTTAGATAACACTGCAGGATAGACACCAATCCAAATAATCATACTGAGAAGAATAGCTGATGGAACAAGCTCAACGGCAGATAGATCTCTTTCCTTATCAAACGCAGGGCGTCTTTCACCAAAAGTAACCGCAAGAACGGCGCGAAGCATATAAACCGCTGTTAAAATGAGACCAATCACGCCTATGCTTCCGATTACAGGCATCGTTTCAAATAAGCCTAAAAAAGCTAGAAATTCACTGATGAAACCGCTCATTCCAGGTAATCCAAGTGATGCCAGCCCGGCTGCGAGGAAAAACCCTGCAAAAAGGGGCGTCTGACTTGCGATGCCTCCTAATTCTCCAAGCTTTGTCGTGCGAAAACGGTCGATCAGTACACCAACAAGCAGGAACAGCAGCGCTGCAATAAGACCATGAGAAATTGTTTGGAACACTGCCCCTTGAAGACCCGCAATATTAAATGAAGCAACGCCCAGAATGACGATTCCCATATGCGAAATCGAGGAATAGGCTAGAACAGCGCGAAGTTCTGTTTGAACTAGGGCAATAAAAGCACCATACAGCAAATTAATGACGCCAAGAATAGCTAGAAGAACTGCCGTTTCTTTTAGCTGCTCTGGGAAAAAACCTGCTCCGAAACGTATGAGGCCATATGCACCTATTTTAAGTAATACACCGGCGTGAATCATCACAATGGCGATTGGAGCCTCCACGTGTACTCGTACCATCCACGTATGCAGCGGTACGATTGGAAGCTTTGTACCAAATGCCAGTAACAGCAGGGCAAACAGCCACATTCTAGTGTTTCCAGATATAATTTCATAGGACTCTGTCTCTTGTAAGAGGGAAGTTAGCTCACTAATATTTGTCGTTCTCGTCTCAACAAAGAGAACGATAATGACAATCAACAATAGGATCGAGCCTATCCCGTTGTAAACTAAGAAAGAGAAGGCTGCTTTTTCCCGCTCATATCCGCCCCATTTCCCTACAAGTAGAAACATCGTAACAAGAGTTATTTCAAAGAATAAGAAAAACAAAAACAAGTTTTCGCTTGAAAAAACGCCGAGAATGCCAAGTTCCAGTATCAAAAACAGGATATAAAAGCCTTTCACACCTTCTTGAATGCGAAGGGCTGCAAGTGAGGCGAGAAACGTAATCAATGAAGATAGCATTAGAAAAAGGAGCGATAGCCCTGTGACCCCAAGATCATAAGTCACTGGGTAAGGCTCGTTGGGACTAATCGCAGTCATTAACTCAAACCATTGATGTGTTTCCGCAAATTGAACCCCTGATACTGTTCGATCGTATAAGCTAAATACAAAAATCGTTAACGTTAGTGGTAGCACAGTGCCAAGAATACCAACTGTTTTGATTGATTGATGCTGTGAGGGCATCATAGCAAGAACGATGACACCAAGTAGCGGGGAGAAAATCAAGATCGTTAGCAAGTAAGACTCATCCATTAGAAATACCCCCCAAATACTGCAATTAATAGGAGCACAACCACTAAACCAGAGAATGCTACGGTGCCGTATGTTTGAACCTGACCGGATTGAATTCTTGCTCCTACTTTTCCTAAGTGTTTTACAATTCCCGTTATGCCTTGAGCGACTCCTTCAATAATAAAGCGATCAAAATACAACCAGAAATAACCGATCACGCGGGTTCCTTTTACAAAGGTAGCTTTGTATATTTCGTCGATATAATATTGATGCGTTAACAGCTTATGCACTTCGCTCCCTTCACCTGGAGCCATGCCTTTTCTTACATACATGAACCAGGCGAGTCCAATTCCTGCAATGGCTAACAAACTCGCACTGATCGGAATCCACGATGGTCCTGAATGATGATTGGCTAATATCGGATAAGGACTCGTTTCTAGCCAGTCACCAAGAAACGAACCGAACCATGTTGTCTGAATATACCCTGCAACAATAGCCAAAGCCGAAAGGACAATCATTGGAATCAACATCACCCGAGAAGACTCTTTCGCTTCACGCGAACCTGTGCCAGAAAAGACGAGGAAATAAAGACGAAACATATAAAACGCTGTCAGAAAAGCGGTTACTAAAGTAATCGCAAATAAAATGTAGCGCCCATCCGCATAAGTCGCGACAAGTATCTCATCCTTACTGAAAAAACCTGCAAATAGCGGAAATCCAGAAATGGATAAGCAACCAATTAAGAAGAGAACTGCTGTGATAGGCAGTTTTTTTCGAAGCCCCCCCATTTTATGAATGTTTTGTTCATGGACCGCATGGATCACACTGCCTGCAGCAAGAAAGAGTAAGGCTTTAAAGAACGCATGAGTTGTCAGGTGGAAAATTCCTGCTGTGTAGCCCGCTGCACCAAGGGCAAGCATCATATACCCTAGTTGACTAATGGTTGAGTAGGCAAGTATGCGTTTAATGTCTTTCTGGACAAGGGCGATTGTCGCTGCAAAAATGGCGGTGAATCCACCTGTTATGGCAACGGTTGTCATAGCCGTTTCTGAACTTGCGAAGAGTGGATACATGACAGCAACGAGATAAACACCCGCAGCAACCATTGTCGCTGCATGGATTAAAGCCGAGACTGGGGTTGGACCTTCCATTGCATCAGGAAGCCATGTGTGGAGCGGGAACTGACCAGATTTTCCTATCGCCCCTACGAAAATAAGAATCGCTATGAGCGTGACCATTGAAGGGGCAATATCGCCTGCTTGAGCCGCTTCAAAAATGACATCGAGTTCAAAGCTTCCTGTTTGCCAAAAGAGAAGAAAAATCGCAATAAGCAGACCAATATCTCCAATCCTTGTGACGATAAAAGCTTTTTTTGCAGCTGCCTTTGCTTCTGGTTTATAGAAATAAAAACCTACTAGTAGAAAGGAACAAACACCAACAAGCTCCCAGAAAACATAAAGTTGAAGGAGGTTTGGTGAGAGAACGAGAGCCGTCATTGCAAAAGTGAACAAACCAAGATAACTAAAGAACGTTGCATAGCGCTCGTCATTCGCCATATAACCGATCGAATACATATGTACGAGAAAGCTGACAAGCGTGACGATCACGAGCATCAAAGCATTTAGCGGATTCACTTCAAGGCCCACCGTAATCACCACTAAATCGATGGAGAGCCAGTTGTGTTCTACGAGATAGTTCCCTTGAACGAAATGACTGTAAAGCACGAGAAGGGAACAAATAAAGGCAGCACCAGCGAGAACGGTGCCCACAACTCCAGCCTTTCGATAAAGAATTGGCCTAGTGAATAGAATGATGAGAAACGATAGAAGCGGCAACATTGGTATAAGCCAGACATAGTCCACTTTTATACCCCCTTCGCTACTTTTTGAGTGTATTCATTTCATCTACATTGACGGTAGCCCTGTTCCGATAAAGCGCCATAAGAATGGCAAGACCGACAGCGGCTTCCGCTGCAGCGACTGTAATGGTAAAAAGAGAAAATACCTGACCCCGAATCGAAGCACCTACGCCATATTTTGCAAAAGCTACAAGATTTAAGTTCACTGCATTCAGCATTAACTCGATCGAGATAAGGACAATGACGGCATTCCGCTTCGTTAATGCCCCGTAGAGACCGATACAAAAAAGAATTAGCGCCGTTAATAGAAAAGCCGAAAGCGGGATTGAGCTCATGACTGCTCACCTTCTTTATCATCGGGATCATCTTTCTTTGCAATAATGATCGCTCCGACAAGAGCGACGAGTAGGAGCACAGATACAAGTTCAAATGGAATAACGTAATCTGTGAACAACATCATACCTATTTGCTCCGTATTATTTTCGTGCAAGCTCTCTGCTTGCGGCCCGAGAGAAACAGTACGAATGCCTTTAAAGACGATCAGAAAGAATACGGTGATCCCAGTTAATACGAGCCCTTTCTTTGCCCAGCTTGTTTTCGTTTCTTCTTCAGAATGCTTCGTGAGCATGATGCCAAATAGCATGATGATCGTAATAGCGCCAGAATAAATCAGAACTTGCACAACAGCCACGAATTCTGCTGAAAGCATCACGTAAAGTCCAGCAATGCCGAGAAAAGTTAGCACTAACGCCATCATCATATGAATCACTTTCGTTAAATTAAGCATTAGCAAGCCGCCAGTAATCGTCACAAGAAATAGGAAAAGAAAGACGAACAGCTCTCCGGTCATACTTTATTTTCCTTTCGAAGGTTCGTGTCATTTTCATCGAGCCATTCTAAATTCTTAAAAAGATCATCCCGGCTATATTCGGCAAGCTCGAAATTATTCGTCATAATGATCGCTTCGGTCGGGCATACCTCTGTGCAAAGGTCACAAAGAATGCAAATTTCGAAGTTAATATCATACGTGTCGATGATTTTTCCTTTCTTGCTTGGGTCTGGATGCTTCTTACCTGATAAGGTGATGCAGTCAGTTGGACATATGGCGACGCATTGATTACAGACAATACACTTTTCAGGATAAAACTTCTGAATGCCACGAAATCGATCTGGTAAGGCTAGTGGCTGATCCGGATAGTTATAGGTTACTTTCTCTTTCGTCATATTTTTGAGGGTGTAAGCTAAACCTTTCGCAAGTCCTCGCATGTTGTGCTTCCTCCCTTATCTAGAATGAACGTATGATTTCAATGACAACGGTCGTTAGAAATATGTTCAATAGTGCGAGTGGCAATAGCACCTTCCAGCCAAAGGACATGAGCTGATCCGCTCTTAGTCGAGGGAATGTACCGCGAATCCAGATCATCACGAAGACGACTAGGATAAATTTCAGTGCAAACCAGACTGGTCCTGGAATAAAGGATAAGTAAGGAATCGCCTGCCAGCCGCCAAGAAATAGAATCGTCGTTAGCGAAGCCATAGCGAATAAATATACGTATTCTGCAAGCATGAAGAACGCCCAGCGGAAGCCAGAATATTCTACATGATATCCGGCTACGAGCTCGGATTCCGCCTCAGGTAAATCAAACGGCGTACGGTTCAATTCAGCAACAGAAGCGATTAGAAAAATCACAAAGGCGAGCGGTTGCTTAAAAAGAAATGCCACGCTCTCCTGCTCGGCAATAATCGTGTTTAAATTAAGCGATCCTGTCAAAAGCACGATGCCGATCACACTCATGACAAGTGGAATTTCGTAGGAAATCATTTGAGCCGCCGAGCGCATGCTACCAAGAAGAGCGTACTTATTGTTTGATGCCCAGCCCCCTGCCAGGATTCCGATCGTAGAAATGCCAGAAATCGCAATATAATAAAGCAAACCAACGCCAATGTTCGCAAACGAAACTCGTTCTGTTAATGGAAGGGCGACAATCACAATAAAGGCTGGGGCAAACGCGACAACCGGTGCAATGATAAACAATGGACGATCTGCGTCTCTTGGGATGGTATCTTCTTTAAGTAAAAGCTTCAGCACATCCGCTACCGTTTGCAGTAAACCGAACCTTCCCCCTACTCTGTTTGGACCATGGCGGAGCTGCATGAAGCCAAGTACTTTTCGCTCTGCCAAAATAGCGTACGTTACAAAACCGAGTACGACCATCAACATCGCAGCACCTACGAGGAAAAATCCAAGTGTCTGCCAGTAGCTCGGTGTAGATCCAAGCATGTTGTTAATCATTACCCATCCACCTCCCCGAGCACAATATCAATGCCCCCGAGGATCGCAATCAAGTTCGAGATGTTTTCCCCTTCTAACAACTCAGGGAGTATTTGTAAGTTATAAAAGGAGGGACGGCGGAACTTTAGGCGATAAGGTTCTTTCTTTCCTTTTGATGCGATGTAGCAACCGATTTCGCCACGTGGTGATTCAATTCGAACGTAAGTCTCTCCTGCAGGCGGTTTAATAATCCGCGGTACTTTTGCCATAACAGGTCCTTCAGATGGGATTTGCTCTACCGCTTGTTCTACAATCTTCAACGCTTCTTCGATCTCAGCCATGCGACAATGGTAGCGCGCTAGCGCATCGCCTTCACGGAAGACTGGAACATCAAATTCAAATCGGTTATAAAGCGAATACGGTTCGTTTTTTCTAAGGTCCCATTTCACACCGGTACACCGCAGGTTTGCCCCACTCAAGGAATACGAAAGTGCTTTTTGTTTCGAATAAGCACCTACTCCTTTGATTCTTGCCATAAAAATTTCATTCCCCGTTACAAGATCGTGATAGCCAGCAAGCTGTTCTCTCATATAAGGAACAAAAGCACGAACTTTATCAAGCCATCCATCTGGCGCATCCCACTTCACTCCGCCTACACGCATATAATTAAAGGTAAGACGACCACCTGAAATTTCGGTTAATAGGTTAATGATGACTTCTCTCTCTCTGAATGCATATAGAAATGGGCTCATCGCACCAATATCGAGAAGGTATGTTCCGAACCAAACGAGATGACTCGCTACTCGTCCAAGCTCCATGACAATAATGCGAAGATAATCTGCCCGCTCTGGAAGCTCCATTGCCATCATCGTCTCAACGGCATGACAGAGGATGTAATTATTCGTCATCGCAGCCAAATAGTCCATCCGGTCGGTATATGGGATGATCTGCGTATATTGGAGGTTCTCCGCAATTTTTTCTGTCCCCCTGTGCAGATAACCAATCACCGGCTTAGCTTCCTTAATGATTTCTCCATCAATTTTGAGAACAATGCGAAAGACACCATGAGTGCTCGGATGCTGAGGTCCTACATTCAAAAGCATTTCCTCTGTCCGTATCATTGCTACACCTCCACATCATACGGCTCATAATCTTTTCGAAGGGGATGCCCCACCCAGTCATCAGGCATCATAATTCGTGTTAAATTGGGATGTCCTTTAAACACGATGCCTAGTAAATCAAATCCCTCACGCTCAGGCCAGTCCGCTCCCAGCCAGAGGGACGTAAGAGAATCTATAACTGGTTCATCTCGATCTACCTTCACCTTGAGCGCTACGCTCTGACTGTTCTGATAGGAATAGAGATGATTGTAAATTTCCATATGCGATTCAAAATCTGTTCCATGTGTTTCTGAAAGATAGTCAAAAGCGAGAAGCTCATTGTGTTTAAGAAATTGGGCGAGCTTCAAGTACGTGTGTTTTTTAGCAACGAGCGTCGGAACGTCTTTTGCAAGGCGATTAATATAAGCGTCTTCTAAAAGATCGTCACCAAGATTTTGTTGAATGATGTGAAGATAGCGTTCAAGGACAGGTTGATTCGGTGAAGGGGTCTCTTCTACAGGCTCTTCGTTTTCTTCAGATGCTTTTGCTTTCGTCTTTGCAGCCGCCTTTGCTTTTGCGGCCGCTACCGCTTTCGCTTTCTCATCTGAAATATCAGACGCTCCATCCTTTTTCTGCTTTTTAAGCGCTGCAGCTTTGGCCTTTGCAGCCGCTACTGCTTTCTTTTTTGCTAGATCATCGTCTCCACCTTTATTTATTGCTTCATTCTGCTGCATTTCTTTTTGCTTTTTGATGGCCGCCGCTTTCGCCTTCGCGGCTGCTACTGCTTTCTTTTTTGCTAGAACAGCGTCTCCATCTTCGCTAGTTGTTTCATCCTTCTTCAATTCTTTTTGCTTCTTGAGAGCCGCTGCTTTGGCTTTTGCTGCTGCGACAGCTTTCTTTTTCGCTAACGCTAGGTCGTCTGACTCTTCACTCACTGATTCATTTTTTTCCAGTTCTTTTTGCTTCTTAAGGGCAGCGGCTTTGGCCTTTGCAGCAGCCACTGCTTTTTTCTTCTGAAGCTCTAGGTCGTCTGCAGGTTTCTCAGCTTCAGCAGCCTGCTTTTGTCGTAACTCAGCAGCTTTCCGTTTTGCCTCTTCAACCGCTATCCGCTTTTCTTCTGCTAGCTCTTCAGGTGTTTTGCCATCTGTCATCGATTGGTCACCCGCTTTCCGGTTCGAGCTTCATAGCGAATTTTTTCCTGTAATTTATTAATTCCATAGATAAGTGCTGCTGGATTAGGTGGACATCCAGGTATATATACGTCGACAGGTACAATTTGATCGACCCCTTTGACGACCGCGTAGGAATGAATATAAGGGCCACCAGCTGTGGCACACGAACCCATGGCGATAACCCATTTAGGTTCAGGCATTTGGTCATAGAGACGCTTTAGCACAGGAGCCATTTTCTTCGTTACGGTTCCTGATACAATCATGACATCAGACTGTCTTGGCGATGTTCGAAAAAATGTTCCAAAGCGATCAAGGTCGTAATGGGAGGCCCCTGAACCCATCATTTCAATTGCACAGCATGCGAGACCAAATGTAAGCGGCCATAGTGAATTGCTTCTTGCCCAGGCCTTTACATTTTCAAGCGTTGCCAGGAACACATTCTGCTTCATTTCTTCATATTCTTCCGGTGTAATATTCTCTAGGTTTATATCCATTTCAGCACCTTCTTTTTCCATGCGTATAGTAAGCCAATTAAGAGCATGACAATAAAGATCATCATTTCGATGAACGCAAAGAAACCAAGCTTTTGATAAGCAACCGCCCACGGATATAAGAAAACAGTTTCGACATCAAATATCACAAAAAGCAGTCCGAATAAATAATAGCGAACGTTATACTGGATCCAGCTTTGGTGAAACGGCTCTATGCCGCTTTCATAGGTTGTTTGTTTCTCAGGTGTTGGTTTTGAAGGACGAAGGAATCTTCCTGCTGTTAGGGCAACAGCTGGAAGGAGAAGGCCAAGGAAAAGAAACATCATTACGAAGAGATAACTATTTTGGTACACGTTAAGCGATTCACCCATTCAGGTCTCTCCTCTCATCGTGCTGTAAAGTTGCTAGTCTTGTATACTAATTCAACATCCCAACTCTTATTCTTGCTTTTATTCGTAAGTTTTTTTAAAATTTCGAACAGAGGTGGTCGTATGCCAGACAAAAGAATCAGAACGCTTACAGAGAAGCTGTGGGCAAAAAACAAATATACCGTGATGGCAAAGGGATATGAACATTATCAAAAGGTAGGAGAAGCCTTAAAAAACGCTCAGTCTCTTGAAGAGCTAGTTGATGTTTATGATCTCATCAGTGAAAGCTTAACTCTCCCCTTTACTAAAAAAGGTATGCGGACAACACTCCAACATATGTGGGGCTATTTCAAAAAACAGGCAACAAGTGAGGAAAAAGAAGATTTTTTTATAAAGTTGAATCTACGAATCACACCATCATCGCCCCTAACCGATCAAGACATTGAAAGCATTCGTAGCCATCTTGCCGTATTACTTAAAAAGTACCCATCCGATTACTTGTTACAAAGCAGCTTTGTGCAAACGAGCAGGAAGTGGAATGAAGTATATGATCAAAAACAACTAAAAACAATTTCTAGAATTGATTATTCTGAATGAAATAATTGAAATTGTGGAGGATTATCGCTTTAGCACATCGTAATTAAATCATGACTAGTTTCAAATCAGAGGCATATCAAAGTGAATAAAGGGTGGGACAAGAATGACGAGCTATATTGGATTACTAAGAGGGGTTAACGTTGGTGGAAAAAACAAACTAAAGATGGCTGAGTTACGAAATGCTCTGACAAAGGAAGGCTTTCTACATGTGAAAACGTATATACAAAGTGGAAATGTCTTTTTTGATTCAGAAGAATCGGAAGAAGGTTCAAGGAGAAGAGTGGAACAAATCATCAGCACCGAGTTCGGATTGAAAGTGCCTGTATTAATAAGATCTGCAACAGAGTGGCAAAGCATGATCGAGAGTTGTCCGTTTCACGAGGAACAAATTGCAAAAGCGCAAGAAAAGGCTGTTGGAGAAAGCCTTTATGTAGCTATGTTAGCGGAACCACTCCGGACAGATGCTAAAGAAAAACTTGTTTCATATGCTTCTGAGAAAGAAGAATGTGAGCTGATCGGAAGAGACGTTTTCCTTCTGTTTCATGATAGTATTCGAAATTCAAAGCTTGCGACCTACTTAACTCGAGTCAATGAGTATGCAACAATTCGAAATTGGAAAACCATTAATAAGATAGCTGACATGCTCCCTCATGATGTAACTTAACACCTATATTTCCGCGCAAAAAAGCACCAGAGGAACTTCTCCTCTGGTGCTTCATCATTATTTACCTGCCAAATCCAGACGGTTGATTGCACGCTTAAGCGCTAGCTCAGCACGTTTGAAATCAACATTATCCTGCTTCGCTTGATTTAAGCGTTCTTCTGCTCGTTCCTTCGCAGCACGTGCACGTTCCACGTCAATATCGGAAGGTAGCTCTGCAGACTCAGCAAGGATCGTTACCTGCTTTGGTCTTACTTCAACAAACCCACCGCTAACGGCCAGTAATAGTGTATCCGCTCCATTTTTGAAACGAACCGCATTAATTGTAAGAGGGGCAACAAGCGGAATGTGTCCTGGTAAAATACCGAGCTCACCGCTCTTTGCTTTTACGCTGACTAGTTCAGCTTCCCCTTCGTATACCGGGCCGTCAGGGGTGACTACACTGACTTTCAATGTATTCATTGTACCCCTCCCTGGGTGTGGTGATGGTAATTTAGAAAAGCGTAAGCGCCTTGGTCATCCCCGACAAGCTTAAGGCGAGCATCAATGTGGCGGTCTTTGCCACAATGATGATTGACTTAAGACCTCGAGGGGGTAGGCGCTGGAGCTAGACATCGACAGCGTTGGCAGTCGCCTCCGCTTTTCATTATGCCATTTGCTTAGCTTTTTCCACTACTTCTTCAATTGTTCCTACAAGACGGAATGCGTCCTCTGGAATATCATCGTGTTTACCATCAAGGATTTCTTTGAATCCTTTGATCGTTTCTTTAACTGGTACGTAAGAGCCTTTTTGTCCAGTAAACTGTTCAGCTACGTGGAAGTTCTGAGAAAGGAAGAACTGAATGCGACGAGCGCGAGAAACAGTAAGCTTATCTTCGTCAGAAAGCTCATCCATACCAAGGATAGCGATGATATCTTGAAGTTCTTTGTAGCGCTGAAGTGTTTGTTGCACTTCACGCGCAGTATTATAGTGCTCGTCCCCAACGATTTCCGGAGAAAGCGCACGGGAAGTAGAAGCAAGTGGATCCACCGCAGGGTAGATACCTTGCTCAGAAAGTTTACGTTCAAGGTTAGTTGTTGCATCAAGGTGAGCAAACGTCGTTGCCGGAGCCGGGTCAGTATAGTCATCGGCTGGTACGTAGATTGCCTGAATTGAAGTAACAGAACCTTTGTTAGTTGAAGTAATACGCTCTTGAAGTTGACCCATCTCAGTAGCAAGTGTAGGCTGGTAACCTACTGCTGATGGCATACGTCCAAGCAATGCCGATACTTCTGAACCAGCTTGTGTAAAGCGGTAGATGTTATCGATAAAGAGAAGAACGTCTTGTCCTTGCTCATCACGGAAGTACTCTGCCATTGTAAGACCAGAAAGGGCAACACGCATACGTGCACCTGGTGGTTCGTTCATCTGACCGAATACCATTGCTGTTTTCTTAATAACACCAGAATCAGTCATCTCGTAGTAAAGGTCATTACCTTCACGCGTACGTTCACCAACACCTGCGAATACCGAGATACCGCCGTGCTCTTGGGCGATGTTGTTGATCAGTTCCTGGATAAGTACCGTTTTACCTACACCGGCACCACCAAATAGACCGATCTTACCACCTTTAACGTATGGTGCAAGAAGATCTACTACTTTGATTCCTGTTTCAAGAATATCAGTAGTTGTTGAAAGTTCATCAAATACTGGTGCTAGACGATGAATCGGATCGCGGCGAACTTCGCCAAGTTCTTCATTAAGGTCAATTTTCTCACCTAGTACGTTAAATACACGTCCTAGTGTAATATCCCCAACTGGAACGGAGATTGGTGCACCTGTATCTAGAGCATCAACTCCACGTACAAGACCGTCTGTTGAACCCATTGCTACGGTACGAACAGAGTTATCGCCAAGGTGAAGCGCGACTTCAAGCGTCAATTCGATGCTCTCTTCGGCACCGGTTTGAGCGATATAGTTAACTTTAAGGGCGTTGTAGATTTCTGGAAGCTTTCCGCTCTCAAACTTAACGTCTACAACCGGACCCATAACCTGGGTAATGTATCCCTTGTTCATCCTGTTCCCTCCTAACTTGCTTTAAGCTGCCTTTGAAAGTAAGTCTTTCAAATAGCATTTATGGTTTATCGTAGTATTGTCCAGCTACACGAGCCAAATCCTCCGGCTGTTTCACCCATTCGATTGAGACATAAACCGTCTCATTCTCATGGCTTCCAACAACCTGCGGATTTAAACGGGCTCGTTCCGCTTTTCGTCTGTCCAGCTACAGTGGCCAGGCCCTCGAGTCGCTTCACCTTTTCGATTGAACACAAAGTGCGTGTTCATTCCAAAAGCCTCCAGCGCTTGTCGGGCCTAAACGGCCACTTCCGCTATTCTAACGCTGCCGCTCCACTTACAATCTCAGTAAGTTCCTGAGTGATTGAAGCCTGACGAGCACGGTTGTAAGAAAGTGTAAGGTCGCCGATAAGATCGTCCGCATTGTCTGTCGCACTTCTCATCGCTGTCATACGAGATGCATGCTCTGCTGCTTTCGCATCGAGAAGCGCTCCGTAGATCAAGCTTTCAGCATATTGAGGAAGGAGGATCTCTAGAATTTCTTCTTCTGATGGCTCATACTCGTAGCTTGCGAGTGATTTGCCTCCACCTGTCTCAATTTCGGTTAACGGAAGAAGTTTTCTCTCCGTTAAATCTTGCTGAATGGCACTTACATAGTGGTTGTAATAAAGATAAAGCTCATCGAAAGCTCCGTCTTCAAACATACCGACTGTTCGAGACGCAATGTCTTTAATGTCTGCAAAAGCAGGCTGATCAGAAAGACCAACGATACTTTCGACAACAGGCATTCCGCGCTTTTTAAAGAAGGAAAGTCCCACTTTACCAGCTACGATAATCGCGTACTCATCAGTTGAGTTGTGACGCTCATTAATTGTTCTATACACATGACGTAGTACCGAGCTATTGTATGCCCCAGCAAGTCCACGGTCGGATGTGATTACCACATAGCCCGTTTTCTTCACTTCACGGCTTTCTAACATCGGATGACTTCCGCCGCTCGATCCATTTGCAATGCTTCCAACAACTTCTTGAATTTTCTCCATGTATGGAACGAATGACTTGGCATTCATTTCAGCACGGTTCAATTTCGCAGCCGAAACCATCTGCATTGCTTTTGTAATCTGCTTTGTTTTCTTCGTCGACGTAATTCTCGACTTAATATCGCGTAAAGATGCCATTCATTTCACCACCTTTTAAGCTGGCCGCGGCGATTCCGCCGCATCCCTCTTATTCAGATACTGCGAAGCTCTTTTTGAATTCTTCGATTGCACCGTTGAATTCTTTTTCATCAGGAAGAGCTTTTGTTTCACGAATTGTATTGAAAATATCTTTCTTATTGTGTTCGATCCATGTCATCATTTCAGTTTCAAAACGCGTAATATCGTTAACCGGGATATCGTCAAGGAATCCACGAGTTAGAGCGTAAAGAATCGCAACCTGCTTCTCAACAGCAAGTGGCTTGTTTAACCCCTGCTTAAGAACTTCAACCGTACGAGCACCGCGGTTCAGCTTCGCTTGTGTTGCTTTATCAAGATCAGATCCGAACTGAGCAAATGCTTCTAGCTCACGGTATGATGCAAGGTCAAGACGCAGTGTACCGGCAACTTTCTTCATCGCTTTAATCTGAGCGGAACCACCTACACGGGATACAGAAAGACCGGCGTTAACCGCTGGACGTACACCTGAGAAGAAGAGATCAGATTGAAGGAAGATCTGTCCATCTGTGATGGAGATTACGTTAGTTGGGATATAAGCTGATACGTCACCAGCTTGTGTTTCGATAAACGGAAGGGCAGTTAGTGAACCTGCTCCTTTTGCATCACTAAGCTTCGCTGCACGCTCAAGAAGACGTGAGTGAAGATAGAATACATCCCCTGGATATGCTTCACGACCTGGAGGACGACGAAGTAGTAGGGAAAGTTCACGGTAAGCAGAAGCCTGCTTTGTTAAGTCATCGTATACAACAAGAACGTGCTTGCCGTTATACATGAATTCTTCACCCATTGTTACACCAGCATATGGTGCAAGGAAAAGAAGTGGAGAAGGCTGAGATGCGCCTGCCGTTACAACGATTGTGTAATCAAGGGCACCCTGCTTACGAAGCGTTTCAACAACGCCACGCACCGTAGATTCTTTCTGACCAATTGCAACGTAGATACAGATCATATCTTCGTCTTTTTGGTTTAGGATTGTATCGATTGCAATCGAAGTCTTACCAGTCTGACGGTCACCGATGATTAGCTCACGCTGTCCGCGTCCGATTGGAATAAGTGAGTCAATTGCTTTGATTCCTGTTTGAAGTGGCTCATGTACTGATTTACGATCCATAACCCCTGGTGCTGGGCTTTCGATCGGACGAGTTTTTGTTGTACCTAGTGGGCCCTGTCCATCAACAGGTTGTCCAAGAGGGTTTACAACACGGCCAAGAAGTTCTTCACCGACTGGAACTTCCATGATGCGTCCAGTACGACGTACTTCATCGCCTTCACGAATTTCAGTGTATGGTCCAAGGATAATGATACCAACGTTACTCTCCTCTAGGTTCTGAGCCATACCCATAACACCGTTTGAAAATTCAACAAGCTCTCCTGCCATCACGTTATCGAGACCGTGGGCACGAGCAATACCATCACCAATTTGGATAACGGTACCAACATCATCAACTTTAATATCAGTTTGATAATTTGCGATTTGTTGCTTGATCAGCGCACTGATTTCTTCAGCATTGATGCTCATGCATATTCACCCCTATCTTCTAGCTCTTCGCTGAAACTAATTCTCGTTCCATGCGTTTAAGTTTTCCGCTAATGCTACCGTCAAAGATGCGATTGCCAATACGTACTTTAATACCACCGATTAAAGTAGGGTCGATCACATTCTCAATCAGAAGCGTTGTTTTGCCTACTTGTTTCGCAAATACTGCAGAGACCTTCATCTGCTCCTCTTCCGTTAGAGGCTTCACAGAATAAACTTTCGCTACTGCTGTTTGTTTTTGTTCATAAGCGAGTGTTTCATATTGATCAACAAGTTCGAAAACGATTGCTGTACGTTTACGTTCGATCAGTGTAAGAAGCAAATTCATCACATGAGTGGAAAGGGACGACCCAAAACTAGTCTGAATCATGTTCTTCTTCTCAGCTGTTGTGAATTTTGGATGCTTCAACACATTCATTAAATCTGGCGTTTGATGAAAGACATCTTTAACAACAGTTAGCTCATTCTTGATTTGCTCGACGTTATCGTTCTCACGAGCGATGTCAAAAAGAGCACCGGCATAACGTTTTGCGATTACTGCATGTTCTCTACTCATTTCTGATCGCCTGCCTGGTCAAGATACTCATCGATCAGCTGTTTTTGTGCACGCTCATCGAGTTCTTTCTCAACAACTTTTGAAGCAATCATGACAGATAAAGAAGCTACCTGTTCACGTAGAGAGGCAACTGCATTTTCACGTTCACGCTTGATTTCAGCAGTAGCCGCTTCTTTCAAACGCTCGGATTCAAGACGAGCCGCTTCAATCATTTCCTGACCTTGTTGGTCAGCCATTTGTTTTTGATTCTCAAGTATAGCTTTCGCTTCCTGACGAACACGCTTCATTTCATCGCGCTGCTCACTCAAGAATGCTTCAGCTTCTTTACGGTTCTTCTCAGCTGAGTCGATTTCGTTCGCAATGTGCTGCTCACGTTCTTTCATGATGCCCATGAGCGGACCCCATGCAAACTTCTTAAGTAGTGCAAGAAGAACAATAAATGCGACAAGTTGGAAAAGAATATCGCCTGCAGCAAATCCTGCTCCTAGAATTAAACTATTGAACACCGTGTTCACTCCCTTCAGAGGTCATACAAAACGAATGGCGAAGGTTTCATTTCGAAACTTTCTCCGCCATCATGAAACAAATCTGTATCTTTATCTAATTGAATTATTGACCCATTACGATAAATGCAATAACGACGGCAATAATTGGAAGTGCCTCAACTAGTGCAATACCGATAAACATTGTTGTTTGAAGCGTACCACGAAGTTCTGGCTGACGAGCAATTCCCTCAACTGTACTCTTTACGATAAGACCGTTACCAATACCGGCACCTACTGCCGCTAAACCTACTGCAATTGCAGCTGCTAATAAACCCATGCTAAATTTCCTCCTTATAATTCATAAATATTTTTATATAATAAAAACTCATTGATACCTTGTTTTAATGGTCGTCTGCCACTTTATGCGCCATGTAGACCATTGTTAGCATTGTAAAGATAAACGCTTGAATTGTACCGACAAAAATACTGAATCCTTGCCATAAGAGCATAGGAAGAAAGGCTCCAAGCGCTCCAGCAATTCCTGCGCCACCGAGTCCCGCGAGAAGTCCAAGCAGAATTTCACCAGCGTAGATATTACCATAAAGACGAAGGCCAAGCGTCAAGGTGTTCGAGAATTCTTCAATAATTTTGAAAGGAAATAGGAATTTCAACGGACTAACAAATCCTCTTCCATACTCCTTCGCACCTTTCATCTTAATACCGTAATAATGTGTTAACACCACGACCATCGTTGCTAAAGTTAGCGTGATTGTCGGATCTGCAGTTGGAGACTTCCACCAAAGCTCCGAATCGATTGCAATGGCAAATGGTAGCCCAAGCATATTCGATACAAAAATATACATGAGTAACGTCATCCCTAGAAACAAGAAACGTCCCCCGGTCTTCCAATCCATCGTTGAACCAATAAGACCTTTTACAAAATCCATTACCCACTCAATGAAGTTCTGCAATCCCGTAGGGCGCATCGCTAAAGAGCGCGTTGTTACTACTGCAAGAATGAATACAATGGCAGAAGCAATAGTGATCATCAAAATATTAGATAGATTGAACGTCATTCCTAAAAAATCAGTTGTAGGTGCATGATGTTCCAACAGCTTTTCACCTCTCTTCCTACTTAATGCGTATTTTGGATATTGAATCTATGAGAATGATAATGTAGGTGGTCATTAACCCAATTACCACACCTAGCAAATTAAAATACTCTGGATACCTTAATGCAACCAGTACGCTGAGTCCAGCAACAGCCTGTCTTGTTAACAAACCAAGTGATCTAGCCTTTGTCCCTTTTACTGTAGCTTCACCAAGACGATCGATTTTACGGAACATGTTGAATAGGTTGTAAATACTGAAAATGGTGCCAAGAATTAACCCGAGGAATAATGCTTTATATGAGGTAATCCCCCAACCCATCACGAAAATGGCGAGCAAATACAGGGTGAATTGCATGTAGCGGCGAAAACTTTGAGTGTATTCTGTCATCTAATCTTCCCCTGTAAACTTATGTAGAAGACGAACCAATCCATAAATCCCTCCGCCCAAACCAAGCAGGAGGCCAATGATAAGAAAAAGTGGAAAGGTGTCGAATAGGCTATCCATCCATCTGCCTAGGAATATCCCCGTTAGGATTGATCCAACTAGATAAGATAAGATTGTTGTATAGAGTGCCATCGCCTTCAAATCAAGCGCCCCTTTGCTATAAAGGTGAGTCATTGAAAAGCATAATTTGAGCAAATGAAAACCTTATCACTATACCCTTTGTAAGTCTACAATAGGGTGTACTTGATGTCAATGCGTTTAGGGGAAATGGTGTGATCAAATTCACAAATAGAAAAAAACTCAAAAAACCCAGTAATACCAAGGATAGTAACGCTTACACTAGCAGAGATGTGTTATTTAGACGAAACAGGGAATCATTTCCTATTAAATACAGCGGAATTTGTCACTTTTTTTTCACATTTGTCGGCATCCGCACATTATTTCACCGAATCATTGAACCATTATTGACCAATTACACTTTCCTCTTAAATCGTATTTCCTTACTTCTAATCAAAAACCCCTTCCGATTAGGGAAGGGGTTTTTGAATTCTTTATTTCGTTCCGTATAGGCGGTCTCCTGCATCACCAAGACCTGGAACAATGTATCCTTTTTCGTTTAGTTTCTCATCAAGACCAGCAATGTAAATATCAACGTCAGGGTGAGCTTCGTTCAGAAGTTCCACGCCTTCAGGTGCTGCGATCAGACACATCATTTTGATGTTTTTAGCTCCGCGCTTTTTAATGGAGTTGATGGCTTCAACAGCTGAACCGCCTGTTGCAAGCATTGGGTCGATCACGATAAATTCGCGCTCTTCAATGTCAGCAGGAAGTTTCACGTAGTATTCTACAGGCTGAAGCGTTTCAGGGTCGCGATATAGCCCTACGTGTCCAACTTTTGCAGCTGGGATTAGTTTCAGAATGCCGTCTGTCATGCCAAGACCGGCTCTTAGAATTGGAACAAGTCCAAGCTTCTTACCAGAGAGAACTTTTGATTTCGCTTCTGTTACAGGTGTTTTCACCATCACTTCTTCAGTCGGAAGTTCTCTTGTAATTTCATAAGCCATAAGTGCTGCCACTTCGTCTACAAGTTCACGGAACTCCTTCGTTCCTGTTTTCTCATCACGAATGTATGTAAGCTTATGCTGAATCAACGGATGATCGAACACGTATACTTTACCCATCGTATGCACTCCCCTTTTCGTTTTGGTTTCGTTCCTAAATCTTCTTCGCAATTCTACATAAAAACGCGGTTTGATTCAAGGCTTTATAAGATGATGAAATATTCACGCTCTTCCTATTAAATTAGCAAGACTCTATCTTGATGTCGATTAGTCGTTTTTCTCTATAAAAACGCCGGAAGTTCATAGGCTCCCGGCGTGTACATCGATATTAGTAGGAAATACTTTCGTACATTGGAAATTTATCCGTAAGTTCCTGAACACGTTTCTCTGCTTTTTGAAGCTCGTCTTCGTTCTCATGATGCTTCAATACGTCACCAATAATACTAGCGATTTCTTCCATCTCTGCTTCACCAAAGCCGCGTGAGGTAACAGCTGCTGTTCCAATACGGAGACCACTCGTTACGAAAGGACTTTGTGGATCAAAAGGAATCGTATTCTTGTTTGTTGTAATCCCGATATCATCAAGTGCTTTTTCAGCTACTTTCCCTGTCATATCAAGACTCTGTAGATCTAGAAGAACAAGGTGATTATCGGTACCATTAGAAACAAGATTAATCCCCTCTTTTTCAAGTGCTGAAGCGAGTTTCTTCGCATTCGCAATCACTTTTTCGGAGTAAGTTTTAAACTCTTCAGAAAGTGCTTCACCAAATGCTACGGCTTTCGCTGCAATCACATGCATCAACGGACCGCCTTGAATTCCTGGGAAAATAGACTTATCAATTTTCTTCGCGAATTCTTCTTTACAAAGAATCATTCCTCCACGAGGTCCACGAAGGGTTTTATGTGTTGTTGTTGTAACGAAATGAGCATGTGGTACAGGGTTTGGATGATGACCTGTCGCCACAAGACCAGCGATATGAGCCATGTCGACCATAAGGTAAGCATCCACTTCATCCGCAATTTCACGGAAACGTTTGAAATCAATTTCGCGTGGATAAGCACTTGCACCTGCTACAATTAATTTCGGACGATGGGTTTTGGCTTTCTCAAGAACGTCATCATAGTCAATACGCTGTGATTCTTTATCTACACCATACTCGACGAAGTTATATTGCACCCCACTGAAATTAACTGGGCTTCCGTGTGTAAGATGGCCACCATGAGAAAGGTTCATTCCGAGAACAGTATCTCCCTGCTCAAGAATCGTGAAATAAACGGCCATGTTCGCCTGTGCTCCTGAGTGAGGTTGAACATTCACATGCTCCGCGCCAAAAAGCTGCTTCGCACGGTCTCTTGCAATATTTTCAGCGACATCGACATATTCACAGCCACCATAGTAACGACGACCTGGATAGCCTTCCGCGTACTTGTTCGTTAGTACTGATCCTTGCGCCTCCATAACGGCTTCTGATACAAAATTCTCTGATGCGATAAGTTCAATCTTGCTGCGCTGTCTACCAAGCTCGTCTTTCATTGCCTGTAAAAGTTCTTGATCCTGCTTTGCTAGGTTTTGCATTGATATCCCCTTTCCATCCCACACATATTTCCATTCGTCAACACGAACAGTTGTGATGCAATCTCGATTGCATTGTACCACAGAAGTTTGGATCCGTATATTACTTAAACGAACTAATTTATCGTTCGGTTTTGAGGCTAAAAGCAATGCTCATTTTTCCCAAGATATGAGGCGCGTTCTCCCCCAATGAGCTTTGGTCTTGAGCGAACCATTGTTACATGAGCCTCACCTATTGACGTGTGCCTACCTCGAACTGGTACTGCCACATGCCTGATGTGCATACCAATAAACGTATCGCCAATATCGATTCCCGCATCCGCTGAAATAAACTCAACGAGAACTGGATCATTCATTTGAGCATAAGCATGCGTCGCCATCGAACCGCCTGCTCTCGCAGTCGGGATAGCCGCTACAATTTCATACCCCTTGTCAAAAGCCGTTTCTCGCTCAATGACAAGCGCTCGATTTAAATGCTCACAACATTGAAAAGCAAGCTGAACACCTGTTTCTTTTTGAAACACATCAATACTTTCATAAATAGCCTCCGCTGCCGAAACGGTCCCAGCAGTCCCAATACGCTGACCGATCACTTCGCTAGAGCTCATCCCAATAACGAGCAAGTGACGATCTGTCAGACGGGCATCTTTCTGAAGGTCCGAGAGCGCTTCAAGCGTATGCCGAGTAATTTGACGCGCTGTTTGTTCATCCACAGGTAACGCCCCCTTATTCTTTTACTTCGTATTCTGTAATTTTGCCGACTCTCCTAGCATGGCGTCCTGCTTCATAGTCGGTTTCCAGCCAGACCTTGGCAATCTCCACGGCAAGGCCAGGGCCAATGATACGTTCGCCCATCGCAAGAACATTGGAATCGTTGTGTAGTCTAGTCGCTTTCGCACTAAAAAGATCATGTACGAGCGCACATCGGATACCATTGACTTTATTTGCTGCAATCGACATTCCAATCCCTGTTCCGCAAATTAATACACCGCGATCCGCTTCTCCTGAAGCTACTTTTTCTGCAACAGGAATTGCATAATCGGGGTAGTCCACGGAATCGTGACAATCACACCCAAGATCGATGACCTCCATACCAAGCTCCTGAATTACTTTGATGATGTCACCCTTAATATTAACACCCGCATGATCTGCACCTATGGCTACTTTCATTCTTACCCCTCCATGTCTTCTTGACGGATCCGTTCCATCATTTGCTCAATCGCTGTCTCAATTTCTGTATAAGTTGTTCGATACTGTTCTATTGTACCGCCAAATGGATCGGATATATCCATTGAAGGCAAACCTTCTTCAAGCGCTTGCAATTCTCCAAGATCTTTTTTCATTTCCGCTTCGAATTGATTGCGCTTCTGCTGTTCATCTTCTCCTGTAACGTTTTGGATCTCATGTTGAAAAGCCGCTCGCTTCATTTCAATCTCAGCCGCTTTCTCTTGATAAGAATCGTATTTCTTCTCATCTTCTGTTGCTGCATATTCTTTTAATGTATAAACCTTATCAGCTAGCTCTGGAAAATCACGAAGTACAAGTGCTTTGTGACTACTAGTCATCGTAAGAAGGAGATCGCTCCATTCTGCTAACTGTCGATCTAGCATTTTTGCCGTATGGGCAAATGGAACCTCTTTCTCTTCTAGAAGAATTTCAACCTGACGACTCGCAGGAGCACCGTTCGCTGCAAAAACACCTGCTGATTTCGCTTCAACTTCTTTGCTTTTATTTTTTAGAATCACTTCCGCCATTGGACTGCGGCATGTGTTACCTGTGCATACAAATAAAACTCTCAACATGTCCACTTCCCTTCTCCTCCTATTATGAGAGATGAAGGGGGATAAATCCACCCTCTATCGCCCAACCGTTATTGTGAAAAAATATGGGAATTACGAAACCTTTTTGTTATCTGCACGTAATACTTGTTATAAGAAAATCGAGGGGGGAAGTTAGATGTCACAAAGAAAAATTGTCATCCTGTCAGGTGCGGTTGTTTTATTTCTTATCCTGGGGGTCATTCTAGTTACAAGCTGGTATACAGTGGATGAATCAGAGCAAGCTGTCATTATGACATTTGGGAAAGTAGATGAAGAAATAAGCGAGGCTGGTCTTCATTTTAAACTGCCATGGCCGATCCAACAGGTGGATATTTTACCAAGAGAGACGTTCAGCTTAACGTTTGGATATGATGAGGAAGATGGAGAAATTGTGGATTTTCCAGAGGAAACAAAAATGGTAACTGGAGATGAAAACATCGTACTCGCCGACCTAGTTGTGCAATGGCGGATTACGAATCCTAAACAATATTTGTACTACTCTGATGAACCGAAAGAAATTCTCTATAATGCTACATCTGCTTCATTAAGGGGTGTGATCGGTAGCTCAGAAATAGACGAAGCCCTTACGTCAGGTAAAGCGGAAATCGAAGGAAATGTTCGTGATATTCTCACCCAATTAATTGATCGTTACGAAATTGGAATTTCCATTCTTGATGTGAAGCTTCAAGACGTTGAACTACCAAATGATGAAGTACGTAAAGCGTTCACAAACGTCGTCGATGCCCGTGAACAAAAAGAAACGACAATCTACGGTGCGAAGAAATACAAAAACCAGGAGCTCAATGTTGTAGAAGGTCAAAAGGACGCTCGTATTTCGAAAGCTGAGGGTGAAAAGGCTCAGCGAATCGAGCAAGCCCGTGGTGACGTTGCTACTTTCAATGCTCTTTATAATGAATATAAAACCAATCCTGATATTACAAGACAGCGCCTTGTGTTAGAGACGCTAGAAGAAGTTCTTCCTGATACGAAAATTTACATTACCGACGAAGGTGGAGACACCGTCAAATACTTACCGATTCAGCCAGCAAAAGAAAAAACAGCTGAAACCCCAAAGCCAAAGGAGAGTGAAAAGAATGAGTGAGAACGTTTTTAATATGGATGAACACCGCCGTAAGATGAGTCCTAGAAAAATTGTAAAAACCGCAATACTTATCGTTCTCCTTCTCATTATGATTGGCGGGCTTTTCAGCACACTATTTGTTGTAAAGGAAGGCGAGTACAAGGTCATTCGTCAATTTGGTGACGTCGTTAAAATCGAAACAGAACCCGGCCTAAAATTTAAAGTACCGTTCATTCAGTCAGTTACGACGCTTCCAAAGTATCAAATGCTTTACGATGTCAATCCAGAAGAAATTACAACGAAAGATAAAAAGAGGATGACTGTGGATAATTACGCCGTTTGGTCTGTCAGCGATCCACAAGATATGATCACTAATGCACGAACTATTGAAAATGCCGAAGCGAAAATGGGTGAGTTTATTTTCTCAGTCATCCGATCTGAACTTGGTCAGCTTGAATATGAGGAAATCATAAATGAAGAGAAATCTAACCGGGGTAGCTTCAACGATAACGTTCGGGAGCGAGTAAATGAACTCCTCGATCGCGATGCGTACGGCATTCAGGTAACAGATGTGCGCATGAAGCGCACCGATCTCCCTGACGCAAACGAACAGTCCGTATTCCAGCGAATGATTTCAGAGCGTGAATCGAAAGCACAGGAATATTTATCTCAAGGTGACGCGGATTCCGATCGAATCAAGGCGGAAACAGATAAAGAGGTCGATACCATAATTGCTAAAGCAGATGCCGATGCGGAAGAAATTCGCGCAGAGGGAGAATCTGAAGCGGCTAAAATCTACAACAAAGCATTTAGTAAAGATCCTGAATTCTACGAGCTTTATCGCACGCTCGAGTCGTATAAAACGACTTTGAACGACGAAACAGTGATCATGCTCCCAGCAAACTCTCCTTACGCGAGACTTTTACAGGGGATAACGGAGTAATTCAGCTTATCTTAAGCTTCAGGGAGGGTGTCCGCAAGTACCTTAGCCTTCCCTGGAGCTTTTTATTGGCTGAAATTTGGATTTATTAGCCAAACACACTTAACTGCACATTACAAAATCAAAAGCTTCAGCCCAAACCCAAATAGTATGCAACCGCCGAGAAGTTCGCTGTACGAGCCGATCCAGCTCTGAAATTTCCGACCCATCATTAAGCCTGACCACGTTAAGAGCATGCTAATAAGGCCAAACAATAAGATTGTGATAACCACTCTTGCACCGTAAATGCCAAGACTTAACCCAACGGAAAAGCTATCAAGACTAACACTTAAAGAAAAAATAAGTAAACCAAACCCCACTGGCGTGACAAACGGTTTATCACTTGATGAGAGTGAGGATAGTCCCATTTGAATGCCTAGTACAAGCAAGAGACCGCCGCCGATCATTGTTGCAATCGTGCCAAAATGCTCGGAAAGCACGCGCCCGATGATCATACCGGCAAGTGGCATCCCCATATGAAATAGTCCGATCACAACGCCGATTTTGGCAATTTGGCGAAGCCGGAGCGGGATCATACCCATTCCTAGTCCAACTGAAAAAGCATCCATGCCGAGAGCAAACGCCATTATACTTAACGTTGCAAGCTCACCAATTAATGCAGTGGAAAACATTCCATCTCCTCCCGGGACGTGCTATTCAACTTTTATGCACGTCCTCTTGAAAATAGAAGGGAAAGGAGGAATAATAGGTTAGGAAGGGCTCGTTAAGGGTAATGTTCTAGTATGGAATGAGCCGAAATGGAGGAACTAATTAGATGAGCGTTCACAAAGGTATTTCAAATCAGCTTAATGAAAAAAATCGTGAAATTAAATTGTTTATTCAGTTAGATAAAGAGCGCGAAGCAGCGATTGCTCATGCTGTTGAACAATGTGAAGCGAACAAATCTTATACAACTGAACGGATCAATGAACTTTCACTTCAAATTAATGAACTTGCTAAACAAGGAAGTATCCCTACACGAACTTACGTAACAACGAAAATGGTAGAAGAGTTTGTAGAAAAGAAACGCAATAATAATTAGCCTCGATGAAAAAACCCGCTCAAATGAGCGGGTTTTTACTATTCTTTAATCACACGATTGTTCGCAGCTTTTGATAGCCGGTTCATAACCGCTGCTCCTACTCCCTCATGTGTGAATATTTCACTATAGATTTCATCCACATCGGATTCATCGAACTGCCTCAATACATCATAAAGACGATTCGCTACAGAAATAAGGTCATCTCTTGATCCACATGGAATGATGATATCTGCTTGATATAATGACTTTGATTCCTCTGTTGCCAGGATGCCTATTTTCAATCCTTCTGCTCTACGCTTATCCACAATCGTTTGCAGATGCTTTTCTGAACCATCCACGAGCGTAACAGGAGCTGTCGGTGCATAGTGTTTATACTTTACACCGGGAGACTTTGGCTTTTGACCATCATCACTTAATGCTGGATCAACCTTCACTTCGCCGACCACTTCTTCTAACTGCTCCTTCGTGACACCCCCTGGACGGAGAATTGTCACGACATCTCCAGAACAGTCCACAACAGTAGACTCAAGACCAACACCAGTTGACCCTCCATCCACAATGCCAGCGATCCTTCCGCTCAAATCATGAATGACATGATCAGCTGACGTCGGACTTGGTTTGCCTGATAGATTCGCGCTTGGCGCTGCAAGAGGTAAGTTCGCAGCTTTTAATATGGCCAGTGCTACAGGATGGTTTGGCATGCGAATGGCTACCGTATCGAGTCCCGCTGTTACATTTCTAGCCACGCTCTGTCCACCAGGTAAAACAATTGTTAGTGGTCCCGGCCAAAATGCATTCATCAGATCATCCGCTTGCTTCGGAATACTCGTTACTAACTTTTCCACATGTGGACGAGAGGCAACGTGCACAATAAGCGGATTATCTGCAGGTCGTCCCTTCGCTTGGAAGATTTTTGCGACGGCTTCTTCAGATAAAGCATTCCCACCAAGCCCATAGACCGTCTCAGTAGGAAAAGCAACGACTTCATTTTGTTTTAAATATTCTGCAGCTCCCATAATTTGTGGATAACTTTTTTCACTATCCACATTTCCATCCACATACCAAACATTTGTGTGGATACCTTCCATGTTATACACCTTCTTATATCATAAATACTAATAAGCCCGGTTATTTCGGGGAGATATGTGATCTTTCCACAGGATTCTACACGATTCGTAAAAACGCTTCCTTCGTCTTATTACATCAATATCCACATTGTGTGGATAAGGAATGCTTGTTTTGTGTATAACCTTGTTGATGAGATCGCCTACGTTAACCGTTTTCTCATAATCACTCGCTGATCTGAATGATTTGTAAATAACTCATTTGTCTTCAACGTTGTTGGGATATTTTCTACAGGAATTGTCGAGAAACCGAAAACTTGAAAGAAAAAGGATTCTTCTTTTGATGTAAGATATAACTCGTCCAATTGGTTTTTTTTCGCCAATTGAATCACCTGATCAAAGAAACGTAGCAAACGCTCTGAGGTGGATTCGGAGCTGTTTAAGACGAGAGCTCTAAGTAAACCTGCATTTCCAAACGTTTCAAGGGCAATGACACCGAATAGCTCCTTCTCTTCTGATTCTGCGATAAGGAAGGACTCAATCTTAGGTAGCCCGTCCACCTCGAGTCCAGAACGTTTCACGAAATCCCAAACGGCGGCGACATCTTCAGTAGTTGCTTCTCTAACTAGAAACAATTGAATCTTCCTCCTTCAAATTCTTATTTGAGCACAATACCGTTCTGTTATGGTCTTATGCTTCGAAGGAGGAAAATAGACCTTTTAACTGAATATCCCTTTAATCCATTCAACAATCGTATCAATTATTTTGACGAGGAAGAATTCAACTTCTACTTCTTCAGATGGTTCTTCCGCTACATCATTTTCAGCTTGGACGGCATCACCATTTGAGAAATCAAGAAAGCAAAGCGGTGGAAACAATACGCACCACCAGTTATCCCCAAGCCCTTCACCAATCGTAATGAGCACAGCTTCGTAATCACCTGCCGGATAAACGAAGTCGCCATAAAGCTTCGTTGGAAAAGCCACTTCCCCGAACGTAACAGAAAAAGATTCACGACTACCGATCATTTCTAATTGCTTGCTTACGATAGCTTCAATCTCGGCCAGACGACTTTTAATCACATGACGAGATTCTTCAATAGAAGTTAGATCAGCAACCCATTCATTAATCGAATCATTGACTTCATCACGAATGCTGCGTTTCACTGTTTGATCTTCATTACTATTGCTATTTGCTAAAATGCGAAGACGAATCGCTTCGTCTGGAATAACCTGTTGATTTGCTGTTACTATTCCCGAACTCTGGAGACTTGAAGCAAGAATAAAAAATGAGATTAATAGATTAATAAGTCCTCTTTGATTCATCTTGTATCCCGTCCCTTCTAGCTCTCATTCTGGCCAGAATCGAACGTTTTAAACGTAGAACTCTTCACCAGAATGTGAGTAGAATCGACAGGGTTACTTTACAACACCAAATACCATCCGTTCTTTCCCACTAATATCTTTCACCACTTCCACTTCAATGTCCCCACTAAAAGAGGATTCAAGCATTGTAGCAACGGTTCTCGCCTGCTTTTCTCCTACTTCAAATCCAATTAATCCTGGAGACGAGATCAAACTAGGGAGACCTTCCGCAAGTCTTCGATAAAGCTCATATCCATCTTCTCCTCCAACGAGTGCCTGAATAGGTTCATAATCTCGAACCAACGGGTCAAGAGTTGCGTATTCTTCTTCAGAAATATACGGAGGATTTGAGACAACGATATCAAGCTTACGTCCTGCTAACGGCTGAAGTAGATCGCCATGAAGAAACGTGATTGGCGCCTCAAGCCGTCGCGCATTTTCCTTCGCAACTTCTAGAGCATCTTCAGAAATATCGACCGCAGTGACTTCTCGATTTTGAAGTTCAAGCGCTAGACTAATTGCAATTGCCCCACTTCCCGTTCCAATGTCAGCAATCGTTGCCTGTGTCGGGTCGAGAAATAGATCCTTCGCTCTTGTAAGGATGCCTTCCACAAGCTCTTCTGTTTCAGGTCTTGGAACGAGAACATGATGGTTGACCCGATACGTTCTACCATAGAACTCTTCCTTTTCGACAATGTGCTGAACAGGAATGCCGCTCGCATGCTCCTGAATTTTCGCTTCAAAACTTTCATAATCAGGCATTTCGTCTTGCATTCGAAGGAGCAAATCCGTTCTCGTTACATTTAACTCATGCTTAATCAGCCATTCAGCTGCTGACGCTTCACGTCCATGCTTCTCTAAAAAAGAAGAAGCCCATTTAAGGGCTTCGAATACAGTCATCATAGGGTCACTCTCCAGCTTCTGCCATTAAGCGCGTTTGCTCTTCTGTAATTAGCGCATCAATGAACTCATCAAGCTTCCCTTGAAGAATCTGGTCAAGTTTCTGAATCGTTAAGTTAATTCTATGATCCGTCACGCGGTTTTGTGGGAAGTTATACGTACGGATTCGTTCAGAACGGTCGCCCGTTCCAACAGCGGATTTACGGTTATCGTCATACTCTTTCTGTGCTTCTTGTTGGAACTTATCATACACACGAGCACGAAGAACCTTCATCGCTTTTTCTTTGTTCTTAATCTGTGACTTCTCATCCTGACACGATACAACAACACCTGTTGGCGTATGGGTTAAGCGAACAGCTGACATCGTTGTATTAACACTCTGTCCACCTGGTCCACTTGAAGTAAATGTATCAACACGAATGTCTTTGTCATGGATTTCAACTTCCACTTCTTCCGCTTCAGGAAGCACGGCTACTGTTGCCGTAGACGTGTGAATACGTCCACCTGATTCTGTTGAAGGAACACGCTGCACTCGGTGTGCGCCGTTTTCGTACTTCATTTTGGAATACGCGCCGGCACCGTTGATCATAAAGATAATTTCTTTATAACCACCTAGCTCCGTTGAACTATATTCGATGACTTCAGACTTCCAACCTTGCATTTCAGCAAAGCGGCTGTACATTTTGTATAAGTCACCAGCAAATAATGCGGCTTCGTCTCCACCCGCTGCTCCTCGAACTTCGATAATTACGTTCTTCTCATCGTTCGGATCTTTAGGAAGAAGTAGCACTCGTAAGCGCTCTGCATACTCTTCTTCTTGTGGTGTAAGCTCTGAAAGCTCTGCCTTCACCATTTCACGCATTTCTGCATCTTTTTCTTCCTCAAGCATCGCCTTCGCGTCTTGAATGCCTTCGAGAATTTCCTTATATTCACGATACACCTGAACGGTTTCCTCAAGGCTAGCTTGCTCTTTGGAATATTCGCGGAGTTTCGTCGTGTCATTAATGACTTCTGGATCACTCAACAACTGATTTAACTTATCATAACGTTCTTCTACAATTTCTAAACGGTCTAACAAGATCTTTCACCTCGTTTTCGTTGCATAACATTCTAATTATAGTATAGGACATTTCGCCAGTCAAAAGCAAAAATAGCTTTAACATCATTTTTTAAGGGTAAACTGTAAGTAAGCTAGACTGAACGATTAGGAAAGGGGCTGTTTATAGATGAAGTTTGTTATTATTGGCGGAGATGCGGCTGGTATGAGTGCAGCAATGCAAATTATTCGAAACGATGAGGAAGCTGAGGTTGTGACGCTTGAAAAGGGAGATATTTATTCGTATGGCCAATGCGGGCTGCCTTATGTCATTAGCGGAAAAATAGAATCAACGGATAAACTGATTGCAAGATCCGTCGATACATTTCGAGAAAAGTATGGAATTGACGCACGTGTCTACCATGAGGTTACAAACGTTGATACTGAAAACAAAATCGTAAAAGGAATCAATTTAAAAACGAATGATCATTTTGAAGAAAATTACGATAAGCTTCTGATCGCTACAGGAGTAAGTCCTGTTAAACCAAAATGGGAAGGCATCGACCTTAACGGCATACATACATTAAAGACCATTCCCGATGCTGAAAAAGTGATAAAAGATCTTGATGATTCCGTACAAAATGTGGCGGTCATTGGCGGTGGGTATATTGGCCTCGAAATGGCCGAAACGTTCCGTGAACTCGGTAAAAATGTACGCATCATTGAGTTAGGACCGCACCTTGCCAGTATTTTTGATGACGATATGGCTGAACTTATACATGAAGAAGCCGAGCAAAACAATGTTTCGGTTCATACAAATGAAGGCGTTCAGTCTTTCAAAGGGGATAAGCGCGTCAATAAAATCGTGACTGACAAAGGAGAATATGATGCAGACCTTGTTCTCGTCTCAGTCGGCGTCAAACCGAATACTGGTTTCCTCAAAGAGTGCGGTCTTCACACGACTTCTAACGGAGCTATACAGGTGAATCGCTACATGCAAACAAGTAAAGAGGACGTATATGCAGCCGGAGACTGTGCAACCCATTATCATCGAATTAAAGAACGAGATGACTTTGTTCCTCTTGGCACAACGGCAAATAAGCAAGGGCGCATTGCTGGCCTTAACATGATTGGGCAACCAAATACGTTTAAGGGGATTGTTGGCACATCTGTTATTAAATTTTTCGGATTAACTCTTGGCCGTACAGGCCTTTCAACTAGTGAAGCAAAAGAGTTAAACCTGCCATTCTCAAGCTGTTCAACGGAGGCAACTGACATTGCGGGTTACTACCCAGAAGCTCGTGAACTTTGCGTAAAAATTATCTTCCGAGATGATAACGAACGAATTATCGGCGGACAGTTTATAGGAAAGTACGGCGTTGATAAGCGAGTTGATGTGCTTGCAACGGCTCTTTACCATCAGATGACGCTTCATGACATTGAAGATCTGGATCTCGCTTATGCTCCGCCTTACAATAGCGTATGGGATCCATTGCAACAGGCAGCCCGACGTGCCCAGCACTAAACATATAAAACAAAACAACCCTCTCGTATGAGAGGGTTTATCTTGCTCGCACATGAATTTTGTATCTGGGTACGGCTTGATAAATTTTAGCAGCGAGGTTTTTTTTCTGTTCATTTAAACTCGCTTCATTTTTATTGCTAAATTTCACATTTACCCACGCGTGATTTCCTGTAATTGAAACGACTCCAGCATCGTAACCTTCTGTCTCGACGACTTCACGAATCTTATCTTGATCGTCACTAATTGTTGGCTTATCAACACTCATATTGCGATAAGACTGAGGATTTAAGTTAATATCTGTGTTTAAATTCTGACCTTCTCCCGCTTGTCCATCCGCCTCTGGTGGTTTTAATGGCGAACAAGCAGCTACAAGTAAAAGGAATGCAATCATCAAAGTTGAAGCCTTTCTCATCAGTCAGTCACCTCCTCGTTTTAAGGTGCCCAAAGATGACAGGTTAGATTCTCCTTCTCTCCTTCTATCGAAATGAAACCAGATGTTTTCGCGCATTAAAAAAGCCCGGTTTCCCGGACTTATTTTGATATTTGCTGCTCTTTATTGTCTCGAGCCGTTGGTTTCCCTGGTACTTTGTGACAATGACGACAGCGTGGTTCATAGGATTCTGACGCACCAACAAGGATAATTGGATCCTCATAATGCGCGGGCTTCCCATCAATCAAACGCTGGGTACGGCTTGCTGGAGAACCACATACAACACAGATTGCTTGTAGCTTCGTAACTGATTCAGCAACCGTAAGAAGCTTAGGAACTTGCCCGAATGCTTCGCCGCGAAAATCCTGGTCCAGTCCTGCGACGATTACACGAACGCCTTCATCAGCAAGCTGCTGAGCCACATCTACGATTTCTTCATCAAAAAACTGTACTTCATCTACCGCAACCATATCTGTATCCTCTGAGACGCGGTCCAGGATCGCTTGTGAATGATCAACTGGGACAGCGATAACGGACATTCCATTATGAGACACAACAGATTCTTCGCTGTATCTATCATCAATTTTAGGCTTGAACACCTGGACTTTTTGCTTTGCATAAGTCGCTCGCTTCACTCGACGAATCAATTCTTCCGACTTTCCGGAAAACATACTTCCGCAAACAACCTCAATCCAGCCGCTGTGCTTCATGACATGCATTCAACCGCTTCTCCTTTCTCCAGCATAAGCATTAAAAAATGACTGATCAGCACAGTCTTTATTTTGCGTATACTTTCATCCAATTATTGATTTTAAATGTTTATTATTTCATCGGGTATGATCTCACACTTACTCACTTATAGGAAGAAACGAGTGAGCAAATGTATTTGCTCGAGCCGTTTCTTCCTATAAGTGCTGAGGTGAGTCAACAATCTTCCCCTACCTTATAACAAAAGCATTGTTTCCACTAAGAATATTGAGTAAAAAAACAGGCAAGGAGTAAAAACTTGCCTGTTCTATCATTAACCTTTTAGGTTGTATTTTCTTCTAAACTTATCTACGCGTCCACCAGCGTCATTAAACTTCTGACGTCCAGTATAGAACGGGTGACATTCAGAGCAAACCTCTACACTGACGCCATCCTGTTTTGTAGATCCAGTTTCGAATTCGTTACCGCAAGCACATCTAACTTTGATGTTTTCATAACCAGGATGAATTGCTTGTTTCATGAATTTCATCTCCTTCCGCCCTGATTCCTGAGGAACCAGAGTTAAATGAAGCTAAAAGGGAATACCTTTTAGCTTCTGCACACATAGAAGTATTATAGCAGGGAGGTAGAGACAATGCAATTGATCATCCTGTGACGAAACGATCACTAATTAGCGAGATGAACCGCTTTTTTCTTTCTCAAATAGATCGAAAAATTCTTTATTTTCCTTTGTTTTCTTGAGGCGTTTCAAGAAATTATCAACGAATTCAAATGAGTCATCCATGCTCTTACGGATTGTCCAAAGCATTTCAAGCTGTTCTTTTGGAAGAAGTAACTCTTCTTTACGCGTGCCAGAGCGACGAATATCAATCGCCGGGAAGACACGTCGTTCTGCAAGACGACGATCAAGATGCAATTCCATGTTGCCTGTTCCTTTGAATTCTTCATAAATAACGTCATCCATACGAGAACCTGTTTCCACAAGAGCTGTCGCTAAGATCGTCAAGCTACCGCCTTCTTCGATGTTTCTTGCCGCACCAAAGAATCGTTTTGGACGATGGAAAGCAGCAGGATCAATACCACCTGAAAGTGTACGTCCACTTGGAGGAATTACAAGGTTATAAGCACGAGCAAGACGTGTAATACTATCAAGAAGAATCACAACGTCTTTCTTATGCTCAACAAGACGCATAGCTCGCTCTAGCACAAGCTCAGCTACTTTAATATGATTATCCGGCGTTTCATCAAAAGTTGAATGAACAACATCGCCATCAACAGAACGCTCGATATCGGTTACTTCCTCAGGACGCTCATCAATGAGAAGCACGATAAGTTCTGTGTCAGGATGATTCGTTGTAATGCTGTTAGCAATTTCTTTCAGCAACATTGTTTTCCCTGCTTTTGGGGGAGCTACGATCAAACCACGCTGTCCAAAGCCGACAGGCGAGATCATATCAATGATACGCGTTGAAAGATTGCCTGATTTGTTCTCAAAGTTCATTCTTTTCTCAGGATACAGCGGCGTTAGCGCTGGGAAATGCACGCGTTCTTTAGAAGAATCAGGGTCTTCTCCATTTACTGCGGCTACGTGTAAGAGACCGTAGTAGCGCTCATTTTCTTTAGGCGGTCGTACTTTACCCGATACGCGATCACCGTTACGTAAATCGAATCGACGAATTTGTGAAGCGGAAATATAAATGTCTTCTGCACTAGCTGAGTAGTTAATCGGTCGTAGGAATCCAAATCCTTCAGAGGAAATAATCTCTAGAATACCTTCCATGAAAAGAAGGCCAGATTGTTCAGCCTGCGCTTTCAATATGGCAAATACAAGTTCTCGCTTGTTCAACTTGCTATAATATGAGACTTTGTATAGTCTTGCCTGTTCATATAGATCTTTTAACGTCATTTGTTCTAATTCTGATATATTTACTGCCATGTTGACACCACACTTTTTATATAATAATAGGTTTGACCCTAACGGCTGGAAAATGATATGAGTGCGCAAAGAGGTTTGCTTTCACAACGTATGTACGTTGTATAGAGTTGACCAATTTGACGATTGAGAAAATAAGTAAAGAGAGAAAGAGTTTGTTGAGATCCTGTGAGAGGCTATCTATTCAGGCATCTCTTAAGTGAGAGTAGAGGAAGTGCACAACGAAGGTGTTGCTTAGCAATCGTTACTCTGATAATTCTCGGCTTGTTCGAGCGTCATCTTTGGCTCATGATCAACTTGTAAAAGAAAGCACAGCGAGTATAAGTACCTCTTCTCCACAGATCGAATGAGCCAGGATTAGTTTACTATCTATTTCGTTCACATTATAGTTTCGGTAACTAAATGTAATAACAATAATACAGCACCTTATAGTTTTACCAGATTCCTTAGGAATATTCAACATGTAAAAGCCAATGTTGCATGAGATCTCGCTTACTTTATAGTGATTTAAGGTCGAATGACCAGATCAGGCTTCTTTTGTAAACTATGTTTTCCGTCGATGAAACGAACTGTTCCTGACTTTGCACGCATGACAACGGATTGTGTTGTACCAGAAGTTCCCTGGAACCTAACTCCCTTTAACAATTCACCATCAGTAACACCTGTCGCTGCAAAAATGGCGTCATCGCCTTTCACAAGATCTTCCATATGAAGAACGCGGGAGATGTCTTCAATTCCCATTTCTTTACACCTGCTTAATTCTTCCTCATTTTGCGGTAGCAGCTTACCTTGTATTTCTCCACCAAGACATTTCAATGCTACTGCAGCAAGGACACCCTCTGGTGCTCCACCAGATCCAAACAAAATATCGACACCCGTATCGTCAAACGCTGTGTTAATTGCTGCTGCTACATCTCCATCAGATATAAGCTTAATTCTAGCACCGGCAGAACGCACTTCTTCTATAATCTTTTCGTGGCGCTTACGGTCTAATATGACCGCCACGCAGTCTTCAATATTTTTTCCTTTTGCTTCAGCTACTGCTTTTAGATTCTCGTGTACGGAGGCATTAATATCGATTTTCCCTACTGCTTTTGGTCCAACTGCAATTTTGTCCATATACATATCAGGAGCATGAAGAAGATTTCCGTGATCTGCTACCGCTAGAACAGCGAGGGCATTCCATGTTCCTGCCGCAACAATATTTGTTCCTTCTAAAGGATCGACAGCAACATCGACACGCGGACCATATCCAGTTCCAAGCTTTTCACCTATATAAAGCATTGGCGCTTCATCCATCTCGCCTTCTCCGATGACAACTGTTCCTTTCATCGGAACCGTATCAAAAACGTCACGCATAGCAGTCGTTGCAGCATCATCTGCTTCTTCTTTCTTGCCTCTTCCCATCCAACGCGCTGAAGCAAGCGCAGCTGCCTCGGTCACTCTAACAAGTTCCATCGATAAACTTCTTTCCATCATGCTTCCCCCCAAGTTTACACGATCTCTATTTTTTAAACGCTTACACGAAAAGATGACAGAATGGCGGCTTTCACCGCCTGTTCTGCATTCTTAAGAGCTTTCCACTTCTTTAAGCTCTTCTTGATCTAATTTCTCACGCCAGACTCTCGCGCCAAGATTGCTCAGCTTTTCTACAAGCCGTTCATACCCACGATCGATGTGCTCAAGTCCTGAAACTTCTGTAACGCCTTCTGCCATTAATCCAGCAACGACAAGGGCAGCACCAGCTCTCAGATCAGAAGCACGCACCTTCGCACCTTGAAGCTTAACAGCTCCATTAATGATGGCAGAACGTCCTTCCACCTTCACATTCGCACCCATTCGGCGAAGTTCATCAATGTGCTTAAATCTTGCGCCATAAATTGTATCGGTCACAATGCTACTACCCTCTGCGTTCGTTAAGAGCGATGTAAAGGGCTGCTGTAAGTCTGTTGGGAAGCCAGGATAGACGAGTGTCTTCAGGTCAACGCCTTTCCAGCCTTCGCGAGGTGAACGAATATAAACCTGGTCCTCATTCGTCTCTACCTTTACACCCATCTCACGCAGTTTCGCGATAAGTGACTCAAGATGTTGTGAGATGACATTATCGATGACGACTTCGTCTCCCATCGCCGCTGCCATAATCATATAAGTGCCCGCCTCTATGCGATCAGGTATGATCGAGTGGTAACAGCCACTTAGCTCGTCAACACCATCGATACGAATGACGTCTGTCCCTGCTCCTTTGATCTTCGCTCCCATACTAGATAACAGTGTGGCAACATCAATAATTTCTGGTTCTTTCGCTGCGTTTTCAATGACTGTCCGTCCTTTTGCACGAACGGCTGCAAGCATAATATTAATCGTAGCTCCTACACTTACAACGTCAAGGTAAATACGGGCCCCTCTCAGTTCATCAGCACGAAGGTAAATTGCACCTTGCTCATTTGTTACTTTTGCACCAAGAGCTTCAAATCCTTTAATATGCTGATCAATCGGACGCGGTCCAAGGTTACAACCGCCTGGAAGTCCGATAACCGCTTTATTAAAACGACCCAACATCGCACCCATCAAGTAATAAGAAGCACGTAGCTTCTTTACTTTTCCATTCGGCAGCGGCATGGCAATCATGTCCTGTGGATTCACAGTTAATGTATTTCCATCAAGCTCAGCTTGTCCTCCGATTTCCTCTAATAAATCACGGAGAATTCCCACGTCAGAAATGTTCGGCAAATGATCAATTGTGACAGTGGAATCTGCTAGAATAGCCGCCGGAATTAATGCAACCGCACTATTTTTGGCGCCGCTCACTTGAACTGTACCGCTTAATCGGTGGCCTCCAGCGATCATCAACTTTTCCATAACGGTCTCCCTTCTTCGTCCGCATCTCATTCCTGTTCATGTTTCTGTCGAATTTTGATACTTCTTAAGAATAGTATGGGCAAAAACAGGAAGTTCATGCCAATTTAATATGACTATTTATTTGCTTTCTTCGCTTCTTCCCAGTCAGAAAGGAATTGATCAATCCCTTTATCAGTTAGCGGGTGTTCTAGCATCTGAAGAACGACCTTAAGTGGCATTGTGCCAATGTCAGCACCACGAAGAGCAGCTTCTGTTACGTGCATTGGGTGACGAATGGATGCAGCAATAATTTCAGTCTCAATTCCATGTACCGCAAACAGTTCGGAGATTTCAGAGATGAGATCAAGACCATTTTGGCCAATATCATCAAGACGTCCAAGGAATGGCGAAACGTAAGACGCACCAGCACGTGCTGCAAGCAAAGCCTGGTTAGCAGAGAAAACAAGCGTTACGTTTGTTTTAATTCCTGCTTCATAGAATGCTTTGACCGCCTTCATCCCTTCACGATTCATTGGAACCTTTACGGTAATGTTTGGTGCAATTTCAGCTAATTGTTTTCCTTCTTCAATCATTTCTTCAGCAGTTGTTGAAACAACCTCTGCACTAACAGAGCCAGATACTAGGCTTGTAATTTCACGAAGACGATCATGGAAATTCACTTTTTCTTTCATAACAAGAGATGGATTCGTAGTTACTCCAGCTACTACTCCCATATCGTGTGCTTCTTTAATATCATTCAGGTTTGCAGAATCTATGAAAATTTTCATTATGTTCGTCCTCCTTTGATTTTAGAAAGCGGTTACGAGAAAGATTTTAACATATTTTGTTTTGAGTTAGCTGATTTGATTGTAAATAAATGAAAAATAGTCGCAAGGTAGTAGTTAGGGGATTAAAAAACGGAAATCAGAAACCGCTCATAATAGAGCGGTTTTGATGGTCCGATTTTAAGAAGTTATTACGCTTTGTTAGAAGAACCAAACTCACGCATTTTGCCGATTACTGTTTCTTTAATCGCGTCACGTGCTGGCCCCATGTATTTACGAGGATCGTAAAGATCTGGCTTTTCTTCAAGTACAGAACGAACTGCTTTAGCAGAAGAAAGTTGGCTCTCAGTGTTCACGTTGATTTTAGCATGTCCAAATTTGATCGCTTTTTTAACGTCAGCAGTTGGAATACCAGTACCACCGTGAAGTACTAGAGGAACACCAGTCATTTTGCTGATTGTTTCCATGCGGTCGAATCCTAGGTTAGGCTCGCCTTTGTAAGGGCCGTGAACAGAACCAAGTGCAGGTGCGAAGCAATCTACACCAGTTTCGTTGATAAGGCGCTCACACTCTTCAGGGATTGCGTATGCAGCTTCAGCATCGTCAACGATAAGATCGTCTTCTTGGCCGCCAATGCGTCCAAGCTCAGCTTCAACAGAAACACCAACTGCATGTGCAGCTTCTACTACTTTTGTAGTTAGAGCGATGTTTTCGTCTAGTGGGTAATGAGAACCGTCGATCATAACAGAAGTGAATCCAGCGTTGATCGCTTGCATACACTTCTCGAAGCTAGAACCGTGGTCAAGGTGAATAGCAACTGGTACTGTAACCTTGTACTCTTCCATAAGCGCTTCTACAATTGTAACAATTGTTTTGAATCCGCCCATGTAACGAGCAGCACCTTCAGAAACACCAAGGATAACTGGTGATTGTTCTTCTTGTGCAGCTTGTAGGATCGCTTGAGTAAACTCAAGGTTGTTAAGGTTAAATTGGCCAACTGCGTAGCCTTCTGCTTTACCTTTTTCGAGCATTTCTTTCATAGAAACTAAAGGCATGGTAAATCCTCCTCAATATAATTTAAAAATTGCCAGGATGATACCTGGAACATCTTAATAACGAATACTTGTCATTGAAGCTTGCAGATGTATCCAGAAAAACTGTCTTCTTCAAGATGGCACAAACGCGATGTTTTTATGTATGCCGTCGTCCAAGAATTTCCCGCTATACTGAATTCATTTGCTCTACAATTTCTCCAAAAACACGGTTCTATTATAGCATATCACTTTCATAAAAGAAGGGGAAAAGCTTGATTTAATGGGATTTGTTTATGTAAGCGTTACCTTTCTTTATGAAAGCGATGCTAATTCTTTTTTTACTGCTGCTCGTATCTCGTCAATATCAAAAGGCTTCGCAAAATGGGTAATTGCTCCTAGATCCATCGCTTCGTGGATCATATCTAGTTCACCGTAGGCAGTCATAATAATGACAAGCGCCCTTGCCTCCATTTTTTTGATTCTCTTTAGGATTTCAAGTCCGTCCATTCCTGGTATCTTCATATCGAGAATGACTAAGTCGGGATCCTCACTTTTTACGATCGATAGTGCTTGAACGCCATTCGCTGCCTGGAAGGTTTGATATCCTTCTTTTTGGAAGATTTCGTTTAGAAGAATACGGATTCCATATTGATCATCTACGATTAAAATTTTTTCATTCATGTGAGAGCACCTTCTTTTCAGTTAGTCTTACTGTTTATGTTCGCTTCAAATTGTTGAATCCCTTCCTGATTATACCTCGAGGGCTGGAATTCGCAAGTATCATGTAGTTTCGTTATAATAGGAACCTGCAATGAGCAAAGAAATTGTGCATCTTCTTTTTCGGTATAATGAGGTTCATTCATATATTTATATCCAAAATACAGCCAAAAATCAGTTCTCAATTTTTCATAAAAACTTTGAAAGGCAGTGATAAGATGCTTAAAATTTTTACGACTCAGCTAATGGGGAAGTTTAAGATTATTCAGGATCAGCATGAGATGGTGATTGAAGATATATCCCGATTGTTCGCACAGACGATAACAGGAGGCGGAACGGTTTATTTTTATGGCGAGCATGAGCTCCAGGGTGCTGCTCTTGAAGCTGTGTACGGATCTGAGAAGCTTCCTTCAAGTGCGATTCTTCATGACCCTGCCGCATTAACTGAAAATGACTGCGTGATATTATTTTCACGGTTTAACGATGACAAACTAGCGGCTGAGCATGCTGAGAAATTCAAAGCAACAGGAGCTCAGGTTGTTGGCATATCAGCAACGAAAAAAGAAACGGATCCTCTTCTTGAGCAAAGCGTTCATTTTCATATTAACACCGGCCTTACTTCCGGTCTCGTTCCAAATGATGATGGGGAACGAATCGGCTACCCTTCTCTACTCACTTCTTTGTACATTTATCATGCCCTTTATTTAACTACAAGGGAAATATTAGAAGAGCATGGCTACGAATTTTAATGCTATCTTCTTCTAAAAAAGCCTCTTCTCCGAACGGAGAAGAGGCTTTTTGTAATTATTTGCTGTTAGCGATAGAAGCGCCAATAAATTCTTTGAATAACGGCTGTGGACGAGTTGGACGTGATGTGAATTCAGGGTGGAATTGTGATGCAACAAACCACGGGTGATCTTTCACTTCTACGACTTCTACAAGACGGCCATCAGGGCTAGTTCCAGAGAAGATGAAGCCTGCTTCTTCCATTTCAGTACGATACTGATTGCTGAACTCATAGCGATGACGGTGACGCTCATAAATTACTTCATCGTTATAAGCTGCATATGCTTTCGTACCTTCCGTTAGCTTACATGGATAAAGACCGAGACGGAGTGTACCACCAAGATCTTCAACATCCTTCTGTTCAGGGAGAAGATCAATGACTGGATATTTCGTTGTTGGCTTAATTTCAGCTGAATGAGCACCTTCCAGATTAAGAACGTTACGTGCAAATTCCACAGAAGCAAGCTGCATACCAAGACAGATTCCTAAGAAAGGTACTTTGCTTTCACGCGCGTACTGAATCGCAGTGATTTTCCCTTCAATTCCACGATCGCCGAATCCACCTGGAACGAGGATGCCATCTACGTCAGAAAGAAGTTCCTCAACGTTTTCCTGCGTAACTGTTTCAGAATTAATCCACTTAATGTCAATGTCAGCATCAAATGCATAGCCTGCGTGCTTGAGCGACTCTACAACGGAAATATAAGCATCTTGAAGAGCGACATACTTCCCAACAAGCGCAATTTTCGTTTTGCCTGAGAGGTTTTGAACCTTCTCAACAAGCTCATTCCATTCAGTCATATCCGGTTCTTGACAGTTCAATTTCAAATGTTGACAAGTGATCTCATCTAGCTTTTGTGCTTGTAGAGCAAGAGGAACTTTATAAAGCGTATCAGCATCTTGCGCTTCAATTACCGCATGCTCATCAATATCACAGAACAAAGCGATTTTGTCTTTCATTTCTTGTGGAACTGGCTGTTCCGCACGAACAACAATAACATTTGGCTGGATACCAAGGCTGCGAAGCTCTTTCACACTATGCTGTGTTGGCTTTGTTTTCATTTCACCAGCTGCTTTAAGATAAGGAAGAAGCGTACAGTGAATGTACATAACGTTTTCCTTGCCGATGTCACTCTTGATCTGACGAATCGCTTCTAGGAACGGAAGACTCTCAATGTCTCCAACCGTTCCACCGATTTCAGTAATAACTACATCAGCGCTTGTTTCGTTACCTGCGCGAAAAATGCGCTCTTTGATTTCATTCGTAATGTGAGGAATCACCTGTACTGTTCCTCCAAGATAGTCGCCACGACGCTCTTTACGAAGAACCGTAGAGTAGACTTTACCTGTTGTTACGTTTGAATTCTTAGAAAGGTTAATGTCAATAAAGCGCTCATAGTGTCCAAGGTCAAGATCCGTTTCAGCGCCATCATCTGTTACGAATACTTCACCGTGCTGATAAGGACTCATTGTCCCTGGGTCAACGTTAATGTACGGGTCGAACTTTTGGATCGTTACGCTCACGCCACGATTTTTCAAAAGTCGTCCTAGTGAAGCTGCTGTAATTCCTTTACCAAGCGAAGAAACAACACCGCCTGTTACAAAGATGTACTTCTTATGTTTTGCTGTCATCTTTCTGCCCCCTCATGGTTTATATTCTGCCCTTCAAAAAAGGAAGGGGATTCATCTGAAACGAGAGATTTTATCTTTTTTAATAAAATCAATGCAGATGGTTACATTTTTCTTAACTTAATCGGAAGGTCCACTCGTACTGGCTAAATTCCAGCTTCTCAATGCATTTCATCAATGAGCTTATTAGAAGAACTTGCCTTCAGGTTCTAACAGAAGCCATCGTTCTTCTTATACTTTAGCCCTTTAAAAAGCTTAAAATCCTTAAAGTATAAAAAACAAAAAAAACAAAAGTGGCACCTGTCCCATAAATGAGGGGGCACTTTTGTTTTCATATCGTATCTATAAATTAGTTTAGTATTTTGGTGAAGCCCAAAAATGATTCTACCGATTTCACTACCGAAAGTCAAGAAGCGACAGAAATTATTTCTTTTCTTCTTCGTCGTCTTCCACGTCGTCATCATCGTCATCATCAATGTCTTCATCGTCCAAATCTTCTGTATCATCATCGAAGTCATCATCGTCAAAGTCGTCAAGATCATCTACTTCTAGATCTTCAAGATCGTCTTCATCATCTTCATCGAAACCAAGCTCATCGTCAGTTGATTTCTTGCGTTTCTTTGGTTTAATTGTCGTTGCAAGCTCTTCTTGAGATTGCTCAACAGGATACCAGCCCTTAAGGCCCCACTGGTTATCTCCAAGCGTTACGAAACGACCGTCTGTGTTCAAGTTTGTATAAACTTCTGCAAGCATGTCCTGAAGCTGAGAAGAAGTTAGACCTTTCATCTTTCCAATTCGTTCCATTAACGTGTAGAAAGAAACAGGTTTTTTCTCGTCCTGCAGGATGAAATACATAATATCAATCATGGATGTTTCTTGGATGTCTTCAGCAGACAGCTGCTTTAAGCTACTCACGATATCGGCACTCCCTTTCAATTATCTCCTATGAATAATAGCTGCTAATTTGAGAAACTAGCTTATCACTATTTTAAACGATAGCATTTATTTCAAGCTACTTGTAAATCCTAATACAAAACATACCATTCATTATAAACAAAATTACGCAATCTATGCTACGATTTTCAAACAAATCTATTGAAATAGAAGGATTTCACCTTCAAATAATGTACCTTCTCGTACGAAAAGGAGGAAGGTTACTCCTTCCTCCTACAATAATATGAACGCTTGCATTTGACAAGTTCTTAACGGTCTACATATTTCGACGGTATTTCCCACCAACTTCATAGAGTGCGGTTGTAATTTGTCCTAGACTTGCTACTTTCACCGTCTCCATTAATTCTTCGAAAATATTTCCTTTACTTAACGCTGCTTTCTTTAAGCGATTCAGCGCATCTTCTGTCGTATCTGAATGCGTTTCTTGGAACTGCTTTAAGTTTGTAATTTGCTGTTCCTTTTCTTCCTTGCTCGCTCTTGCAAGCTCCATGTTCCACTCTTCTTCTGCGGGTGGATTTGGATTCTTATACGTGTTCACTCCAACGATCGGAAGCTCACCGCTATGCTTTAGCATCTCATAATGCATGGACTCTTCTTGAATTTTACCGCGCTGGTACTGTGTCTCCATTGCACCCAATACACCGCCACGCGCATTAATTTTCTCAAATTCACTAAGAACAGCTTCCTCCACAAGGTCTGTTAACTCTTCAATGATGAATGAACCTTGTAGCGGGTTTTCGTTCTTCGTCAATCCATGCTCTTTCGTAATAATCATTTGAATTGCCATAGCACGACGAACTGACTCCTCTGTTGGTGTTGTGACAGCTTCATCGTAAGCATTCGTATGAAGCGAGTTACAGTTGTCATGAATCGCCATTAAGCCCTGCAATGTTGTACGTATATCATTAAAGTCCATCTCTTGCGCGTGCAAAGAACGTCCTGACGTTTGCACATGATACTTTAACTTCTGACTACGAGCATTTGCACCGTACTTCTCTCTCATCACCGTCGCCCAAATTCTGCGCGCCACTCTTCCAATAACGGTATATTCTGGGTCAAGACCATTACTAAAGAAGAAGGAAAGATTCGGTGCAAACTTATCGATATCCATCCCGCGACTTAAATAATACTCGACATACGTAAAGCCATTCGCAAGCGTGAACGCCAGCTGAGAAATAGGATTCGCACCCGCTTCGGCAATATGGTAGCCGGAAATTGACACTGAATAATAGTTACGCACATTCTCATTGATGAAGTACTCCTGAATATCCCCCATCATCCGAAGCGCAAATTCTGTTGAGAAAATACATGTGTTTTGACCCTGATCTTCTTTTAAAATGTCCGCCTGAACGGTACCACGAACCGTGCTAAGCGTGTTTGCCTTAATATCGACAAGCTCCTGCTCGTTTGCTTTACGACCTTCTTTTTCTTCAAACACTTGAATTTGCTGCTCAATCGCCGTGTTCATAAACATTGCGAGTATGATCGGCGCAGGGCCATTAATCGTCATAGATACTGAAGTCGATGGCGCACATAAATCAAAGCCTGCATAAAGCTTTTTCATATCGTCGAGTGTACAAATACTTACGCCACTCTCGCCAACTTTTCCGTAAATATCAGGACGATAGTCAGGATCTTCTCCGTAAAGCGTCACAGAATCGAAAGCGGTGCTTAAGCGCTTCGCATCTTCGTTCTCAGAGAGGTAATGGAAACGGCGATTGGTTCGCTCAGGTGTCCCTTCGCCTGCAAATTGACGCTTTGGGTCCTCTCCTTTTCGTTTGAATGGAAAGACGCCAGCGGTATACGGGAATGAGCCCGGCACGTTCTCTTTCAATACCCAGCGCACAATTTCTCCCCAATCTTCATACTTCGGTAGAGATACCTTTGGAATATCCAATCCAGAAAGACTCTTTGTCGTTAGTTCTGTTACAATTTCTTTCTCGCGGATAACGGAAATGAATTCTTTCCCACTATATTTCTCTTTCACTTCAGGCCAGCTTTCGATAATCTTACGCGTTTCCCCATGCATATCATCCATGTTTTCATCTTTCATCTTAGAGAGCATCGCAATCGTGTCGTCATTGCCTTCCGCACTCTCTAGCATTTCAATCGTCCCTTGAAGCTGGAATGCTTTTCTTGCAAGCTGAACCTGCTTTTCGACATATTCATGGTAACGACGAACGGAACCAGAGATGTCCTGTAAATATTGCTGACGCTGCGGTGGAATAATAAGATTCAGCTTTTCCACAATGTCACTTGTTTCAATGTTTGTTGCCCAGTCATTTCGGCATTTACGATGAATCGTATCAACCAATGCTTTAAAAAGCGTATTCGTGCCCGGATCATTAAACTGACTTGCGATCGTGCCGTAGACAGGCATGTTATCTAGATTTTGCTCAAACAGCATGTGACTACGCTGATATTGCTTCTTCACGTCACGCAGAGCATCTTCAGAGCCTTTGCGCTCGTATTTATTAATCACAATCAAATCCGCAAAATCGATCATATCAATTTTCTCAAGCTGTGAAGGTGCACCAAATTCACTTGTCATCACATACATCGAAACATCAGAAATTTCAACGATCTCGGCATCCCCCTGACCGATTCCGCTTGTTTCAATAATGATCAAGTCATATCCAGCCGCTTTCACAACGGTTAACGCTTCACGTATTGAAAGTGAAAGTTCAGTTTTTGATTTTCGCGTTGCGAGACTTCTCATAAACACGCGGTCATTGTGAATAGCGTTCATACGGATTCTGTCACCGAGCAGTGCTCCGCCAGTCTTTTGTTTTGTCGGATCAATGGAAAGGATCGCTACCGTCTTATCATCAAATTCATTAATGAAACGGCGTACGAGCTCATCAGTTAAGGAGCTTTTCCCAGCTCCACCAGTACCAGTAATCCCAAGAACTGGAGAGTCGGTTGCCATATTCTTAAGCTTATCAAACACTTGCTCAGCAGCGGCCGCCGTCTCTTCTGTACGTTCTCCACCATAGCTTTCAGCAAGGGTAATGAGACTCGAAACAGCCTGCGGATCGCGCTCATGCAAGCGATCAATCTGGTTATCAATTTGTTTAAACGTCGGAAAATCACATTCCTTGATCATCATATCGATCATGCCTTGCAGACCAAGATCACTTCCATCATCAGGTGAAAAAATGTGAGAAATTCCGTAAGCATGCAGCTCTTTAATTTCCTTAGGAATAATAACGCCGCCCCCACCGCCATAAATCTTAACGTGTGAAGCGCCTTTTTCTTTTAAAAGGTCATACATATATTTAAAGTATTCCATATGACCGCCTTGATAAGACGAGATTGCAATTCCCTGCGCATCTTCCTGTATGGCAGCGTTCACGACTTCCTCAACAGAGCGGTTATGTCCGAGATGAATAACCTCTGCACCGCTCGCCTGTAGAATTCGGCGCATAATGTTAATAGATGCATCATGACCATCGAACAAACTTGAAGCGGTTACAAAACGAACATGATTCACTGGTTTATACGTTTCGACTACACTCACTGCAGTTCCTCCTCTATCGGTTCGTAGTTTCTACAGGTTTTAAAGCTTGAATTAAAAAAGCCTCCTGCATTCTTGTATACTCTTCAATGGAATAATGAGATCGAAGCGCCCAGCGCCTGAACACCCACATCTGTCCCTGCACGAGAATGTTATGAGCAGCTCCGTAAATTTCCTCATCTGAAAGCCGAAGTTTTCCTTCTGCTACACATTCTTCAATCAATCGCTCAAAAATTTCCGCCATGCCTAGCTCTTTTTTCAATACATAAGGGAGCGTTTCCCGCGGAAGGGACTTTGCTTCCTGGTACATGACAAGCACTTCATCCTGCATATCGTCCATCACATGATAAAACGCATGAAGGGCCTGCCTTAAACGCTCGATTCCAGTTATATTCGGCTTAAGCTGATCTTCTAGACGCTCTCTCACTTCATCATAAATGCTGTCACAAACGAGATATAACACATCTTCTTTTTTGCGAATGTATTCATACAGCGTACCAATGCTAAAGCCAGCAACGCGCGCAATTTCTCGCGTTGTCGTACGATGGAACCCTTTTTCCTTAAAAAGGGAGACTGCTGCTTTGATCATTTGCTCACGTCGTTTCTGAATGAGCTTTTCATCCTTTACCATCGAAGGAACGTTTTTCTTCACCTTCCCATCCCCTTCCTCTCAAGGCTGCTCATATAATCCTGAAGTAGCTTCACAGCGGCTGAGTAAGGGTCGGTGGCGCCACTTTTCACTTCCTCGATCCAGCCTTTATCCTCTGCTTCGCGCTCCATAAGCTGCTTCATCATTTCATCATGCACCACTTCGATCACTTCTCGTTCAAGTGAGGTTTTGCGTCTAGCATCACGCTCACCAGACTCCTTACTGTATTCAAAATGCTCCCGTATTCGTTTCCAAACATTCTCAAGACCTAGATTTTGAACAGAGATCGCCTTCACAATCGGTGGACGCCACGGCGCATCATGCTTCACCAGATCGAGCATGCTTTCAAGCTCAGCCAGTAGCTTGGGGACACCCGGTAAATCTGCTTTATTGACGATAAAAAGATCCGCAATTTCCATGATGCCAGCTTTAAAGACTTGCACAACGTCCCCGCTACCTGGGTTCAACACTACGGCAATCGTATCCGCGATCTTCATAATATCTAGCTCTGATTGCCCAACCCCAACCGTTTCAATTAATATGACATCGAATCCAAACGCGTCCATTAAGCGAACCGTTTCCTTCGTCGTTCGAGAAAGCCCTCCAAGGCTCCCTCGCGTTCCCATGCTTCGGATAAAGACACCAGGATCAGTAAAATGCTCCGCCATCCTGACACGATCTCCTAGAAGGGCACCCCCGCTAAACGGACTCGTTGGATCAACGGCCACAACACCAACAGTGACATCCTGCTTTCTAAGGTGGGTAATCAACCTGTTAACGAGCGAACTTTTACCGGCACCAGGTGATCCGGTCATCCCAATATAGTGGGCACGCCCCGTCATCGGGTGGATATCCTTCAGTAATTCCAGTTTGTCTTCAGCATCATTTTCAACAAGACTGATCGCCTTTGCGAGCGCACGTTCATCCTGATTTGAAAGTCGTTCTGCGAGTGGATGCATAGCGCTTCTTAATCAGCCATCAGCATTCTTGAAATAACAAGACGCTGAATTTCATTTGTACCTTCATAGATTTGCGTAATTTTCGCATCACGCATATAGCGCTCAACTGGATAATCCTTCGTATAGCCATAGCCACCAAAGACTTGCACTGCTTCTGTTGTTACTTCCATCGAGATATCTCCAGCGTATAGCTTAGACATCGCCGATTCCTTGCCGTAAGGAAGACCCTGACTTTCTTTCCATGCAGCCTGATAAGTTAATAGTCTAGCTGCTTCAATTTTCGTTGCCATATCAGCGAGTTTAAAGCCTATACCTTGATTTGCGCCGATCGGCTTGCCAAACTGCTTACGCTCCTTCGCATAAGCTGTGGCTGCATCAAGCGCGCCTTGTGCAATGCCAACAGCTTGAGCCGCAATTCCGTTACGCCCACCATCAAGCGTCTTCATCGCGATTTTAAATCCTTGTCCTTCATCGCCAAGACGATTTTCAATAGGTACACGGCAGTCTTCAAAAATGATTTCGAGCGTAGGAGAAGAGCGAATGCCGAGCTTTTTCTCTTTCTTACCCATTGAGAAGCCAGGCGTTCCTTTTTCAACGATAAACGCCGTAATCCCTTTATGACCCTTTTCTTTATCGGTCTGAGCAAACACGATATAAATTTCCGCTTCGCCGCCATTTGTAATGAAAATTTTCGAGCCATTTAAGATGTAGTGATCGCCATCAAGCTTCGCCGTCGTTTTCATCCCACTCGCATCCGATCCTGACCCTGGCTCTGTAAGACCGTAAGCCCCCATTAGCTTACCTTCTGCCATTGGACGCAAGAATTTCTGCTTCTGCTCTTCTGTACCAAATGCATTCAACGGCCAGCCTGCAAGAGAAGTATGTGCAGAAAGTGTTACACCTGTAGATGCACAAACGCGTGATAGCTCTTCCACTGCAATCACATAGCTTAAGTAATCGGAGCCAATGCCACCATATTCTTCTGACCATGGGATGCCAGTTAAACCAAGCTCAGCCATTTGATCAAAAAGCTTACGATCAAAACGCTCTTCTTCGTCGCGCTCAGCCGCTGTTGGTTCTACTTCTTTCCTCGCAAAGTCGCGCACCATTTTCCGTAGCATTTCATGTTCTTCTGATAGTTGAAAATTCATCCTGTTTCTCTCCTTTTTGGTGGTTTGGACAATATATCTCGAATTTGGCTAATAAAAATGAAGTTTGGCCAATATAATGGTTTTTTGGACAATAAAACGGATATCCCTGGCTTTTCTGATCCAGTTGCTGTGACCAGACCCTCTGTCACTTCACCTTCCAACTCGATCACAAAAACCGTGTTCGGTTTGGAAGCCCCCAGTGCCTAACGGGTCTAAACGGTCACTTCCACTTTTCTCTATTTCATCAAGTTCCGACTAATGACGATTTTCTGGATTTCGCTCGTTCCTTCGTAGATTTCGCATACTTTCGCGTCTCGGAATAGGCGTTCTACTGGGTAATCTTTCGTGTAACCGTAACCGCCATAGACTTGAACCGCTTCAATCGAGGCTTTCACGGCTGCTTTCGATGCAAAGAGCTTCGCCATCGAGACTTCCTGCATGCAAGGGATCCCGTGGTTTTTCAGGTCAGCCGCACGATAGGTTAGGAGTTTCGCTGCCTCTACTTCTGTTGCCATATCGGCAAGCTTGAAACCGAGAACTTGATTTTGCCCGATCGGCTTACCAAACTGGTGACGCTCTTTCGCGTAAGCCGTCGCGTAGTTTAGCGCCGCTTCAGCAATTCCTAGTGACTGTGCCGCGATCCCGATGCGGCCGCTCTCAAGGTTTGCCATCGCAATTTTGAATCCCTGACCTTCTTCGCCGAGACGATTCTCAACTGGCACACGGCAATCTTCGAAAATGATTTCAACCGTATTCGAGCCGTTTAGCCCCATTTTCTTTTCTTTCTTCCCAACGCTAAATCCAGGCATGTCATGTTCGATAATAAAAGCAGTTACGCCTTTGCTTCCTTTTTCCTCAGGATTTGTTCTTGCGAAGGCAACATACGTATCCGCCTCGCCGCCGTTTGTAATGAAAATCTTTGAGCCGTTCAAAATGTAGTGATCTCCATCTCGGACAGCGCGCGTTTTCATGCTGCTTGCGTCTGATCCTGAACTCGGTTCCGTCAGCGCAAACGCACCAAGGTATTCTCCGGTTGCTAGCTTCGGAATGTAGCGCTTTTTCTGTTCTTCTGTACCAAACGCTAGTATCGGCAGTGTCCCAACGGATGTATGAACCGATAGAATCACGCCGACCGTGGCGCTCACTTTTGAGAGCTCATGGATTGCAATGATGTATGACGTATAATCCATTTCCGCTCCGCCATAAGCTTCTGGAATCGGAATCCCCATTAAACCAAGCTCGCCCATTCGTTTAATCACTTCGCGTGGAAAACGATCCGTCTCTTCCATTTCTTCAACGATTGGCGCGATTTCTTTTTCCGCAAAATCACGCACCATTTTCTGCATCATCTTCTGCTCTTCCGTAAATACAAGCTCCATGCTCGTTCCTCCTCGTGGTGTTAATCCTGGTATTGGTAGAAGCCTCTTCCTGTCTTACGTCCGAGCCAGCCAGCTTTTACATATTTACGTAATAGCGGACATGGGCGGTATTTATCATCGCCGAATCCTTCTTGAAGTGTTTCCATAATATAAAGACACGTATCAAGACCGATAAAATCTGCGAGAGTTAATGGTCCCATTGGATGATTCATGCCGAGCTTCATCACGCTATCGATATCCTCAGGGGATGCCACACCTTCATATACGGTGTAGATCGCTTCGTTGATCATTGGCATCAAAATTCGGTTGGAAACAAATCCTGGGAAGTCGTTTACTTCAACCGCTGTCTTACCGAGATCCACAGCTAGCTTTTCAACGGCCTGGTAGCTTTCGTCTGTTGTTGCTAGACCGCGAATAATTTCAACAAGCTTCATGACAGGCACCGGGTTCATAAAGTGCATACCAATCACTTTCTCAGGGCGCTTTGTTGATGCTGCAATTTCCGTAATTGGAAGAGAGGATGTATTCGTTGCAAGAAGCGTATGATCTTGCACAATTTCATCCAGCCGTGCGAAAAGGTTACACTTCACTTCCATGTTCTCAACAGCTGCTTCAATGACGATATCTACATGCTTTGCATCCTGCAGATCTGTCGTCGCTCTCAAACGTTCCATCGTTCCGCTTAGATCTTCCTGCATAATCCGCTCTTTGGAAACTTGTTTCGAGAGGTTTTTCTCAATTCTTTCAAGTCCTTTATCAAGAAACTCCTGCTTCAAATCATTTAAATACACGGTATAACCAGAAGCTGCACACACCTGTGCAATTCCAGCTCCCATTTGTCCTGCACCAATCACCATAATTGTTTTGATTTCCATCATCATGCTCCCTTCTATACCTGAACCATAATAGCGTCGCCTTGACCACCGCCGCTGCAGATCGCTGCTATTCCGATGCCACCGCCGCGTCGCTTCAATTCATGAATAAGTGTTATTAAAATGCGTGCACCGCTTGCTCCAATTGGATGCCCAAGCGCCACTGCACCACCGTGCACATTGACCTTTTCTTCATCGAGTGAGGCAATTTTTCCGCTCGTTAGCGCTACAGCTGCGAACGCTTCATTGATTTCAAATAGATCAATTTCTTCAATTGATTTTCCTGTTTTCTTCAATAGCTCATTGATCACGAGACCCGGCGTCTTAGGAAAATCCTTTGCTTCAACAGCAATTGCTGTATGAGAAAGAATTGTAGCTATGACTTCTTTGCCTTCTTTTGAAGCACGTTCTTCAGACATAAGGACAAGCGCCCCAGCTCCATCATTTACACCTGGTGCATTCCCAGCTGTAATCGTTCCGTCGGCACCGAAGACTGGCTTTAACTTTCCTAACTGCTCCTCTGTTGTGCCTTTTCTAGGTGCTTCATCATGTTCAACGACGAGAGGATCTCCTTTTCGCTGTGGCACGTTAACAGGGATAATTTCTTCTGCAAAAATCCCCGCTTCCATCGCTTTCACAGCACGCTCCTGACTTCTTGTCGCCCAGCGATCCTGCTCTTCTCTAGATATCTCATACTCTTCCGCTGTCGTGTTTCCATAAACGCCCATGTGACAACCATCAAACGAGCAAGTTAAGCCATCATGCACCATGAGATCAACCACTTGTTTGTCGCCCATTCGCATGCCCCAACGCGCATCCTTCATGATATATGGAGCATTGCTCATCGATTCCATTCCGCCGGCAACAATGACTTCTTCATCACCAGAGCGAATGATTTGATCAGCTAGCGTCACACTACGAAGACCTGAAGCGCATACTTTGTTAATCGTTTCCGTCTTTACTTCCCAAGGAATACCAGCGTGTCTTGCTGCCTGACGAGATGGAATTTGACCTTGACCACCTTGAAGGACAGACCCCATAATCACTTCTCCTACATCCGCAGGATCAATTCCAGCGCGAACCAAAGCTTCTTTAATCGCTGTTCCACCAAGCTTAGATGCTTCGATTGATTTAAGAGCCCCACCAAATTTTCCAAACGGCGTTCTCACACCGCTAACAATGACCGTTTTGCCCACAAAAATCTCTCCTCTCATTTTTGAAAACGCTACCATCTTTTCTTAAAATGCGACTGAACGCTCGCTCACCTTGCCGACAAAGTAACAAAGGAAAGAGCTCATGCCGGTCGTAAAAAACAGCATAAGCTAACCCTTTGCCAAACAGTCTATTGGAGAACAGCTTCTTTTTGGACAATGGAGCGTTCTAAAATCTCTACAATATCAAGTGTTGCTACTTCTTCTTCTACTTCCTTCGCTTTCGTACCATCACTCATCATTGTTAAGCAGTAAGGACACGCACTTCCGATAACGGATGGCTTCACGCTAAGTGCCTGTTCCGTTCTCGTTACGTTAATGCGAGACCCTGTATCTTCTTCCGTCCACATCAAACCGCCCCCTGCGCCACAGCACATACCATTTTCGCGGTTGCGGTCCATCTCGATCACTTCAACGCCAGGAATACTGCGAAGAATTTCACGTGGCGGATCGTATACTTCGTTGTAACGTCCGAGGTAACAGGAATCATGATACGTGATTCTCTCGTTTACTTCGTGTTTCGGCTTCAGTTTTCCTTCTTTGATCCAGTCATACAATAATTCGGTATGGTGATAAACCTCTGCTTCAAGTCCAAACTCAGGATACTCATTTTTAAGTGAGTTATAAGCATGAGGGTCGATTGTAACGATTTTTGAAATATTATGCTTTTGGAACGTTTCAATATTTTTCTGTGCAAGATCCTGGAACAAGAACTCGTTTCCTACACGTCGTGGTGTATCGCCAGAGTTCTTTTCTTTGTTACCAAGAATAGCGAACGAAATGCCAGCTTCATTCATGATCTTCGCAAAGGAAGCGGCAATCTTCTGGCTACGATTATCGTAAGAGCCCATCGAGCCAACCCAGAAGAGATATTCGAATTCTTCGCCTGCTTTTTCTTTTTCTTTTACTGTTGGAACAACGATATCATCACGCATATCGCGCCAGTTCTCACGCTCTTTACGGCTAATCCCCCACGGGTTGCCCTGACGTTCGATGTTCGTAATCGCACGCTGTACATCGCTATCCATCTTCCCTTCCATTAAGACAAGGTGACGACGCATATCGATGATTTTATCAACGTGCTCGTTCTCAACTGGACATTGATCTTCACAGTTACGGCACGTTGTACAAGCCCAAATTTCTTCTTCTGTAATCACGTTACCAATTAATCCATCGCTCACAAGCCCTTCAGCTGCTGCAGCTGTTTCCTGCTGAGCACGTGATTGATAAGCAATTTGATTTCCTGCTGTGTTAGAAAATGCATATGCAGGAACCCACGGTGTTCTTGATGTAACGGCTGCGCCTTTTTCTGTCAGGTGATCACGAAGCTTAACGATCAAATCCATCGGAGAAAGGATTTTTCCTGTTGCCGTTGCCGGACACATATTCGTACAGCGTCCACATTCCACACAGGCATACAAATCAACAAGCTGCTTTTGATTGAAATCTTCAATCGTATTCACGCCGTAAGTTTCTTGACTTTCATCTTCAAAGTTAATAGATGCAAGCTGTCCTACTTTGTTTGTACGACCCAAGAAAACGTTGACTGGTCCTGCAATTAAGTGAGCGTGCTTGGATTGCGGTACATACACCATGAACGTAAGAAGCACGAGCAGGTGAATCCACCAGAAAAAGAAGAATAGCGCAATTGCTGCTGTTTCATTAATCCATGAGAATAAGAAAGCAATTCCCGAAGCAACTGGCGCACTCCATGAATAACCAGCATCATGCCAGATAATTTCCATACCGCCTGCAAAAAGAACGGATATCATTAAAAGTCCAATGAACAATAGTACAAGTCCCGCTTTAAAACCTTTCTTTAAACGAGCGATCGCCTCAATATAGCGACGGTAGAATGCCCACACAACCGCTGTTAAAATCATTAGCGTCACGAGCTCCTGGAAAAACGTAAACGCTGGGTAAAGCGGTCCAAGAGGAAGATGCGACCCCGGTGATAGACCTTTCACAATCATATCGATTGCACCGAATTGAACGAGAAGGAAACCGTAGAACATCATCACATGGATGGTTCCACTCTTCTTATCTTTAAGTAATTTCTTTTGCCCAAACACTTTGACTACAATTGCTTCTAGTCGTTCTTTCATGGAATGATCAAATTCGGCTTTCTTTCCAAGCTTAATGTATTCATATCGAGTCTTTACAACGTACCCAAACAAAAACAACGCGTAAGCGGTTACAAGAATGAAAGCAATCCAGTTAGCGATCAATAAAACATCCATGCTGGCAAACCTCTCCTTTCGTGTCATTCCTTCTTAGCCGCTTCGTGATGCTTGAACAAAGATGCTCCCCGACAGTTCAAACAATTTACGAAAACGCTTTTAAGTCAGAATGAAAGTAATTTTCTGACTTCAGTATAACACATAAATAACTGAATGAGCATTCAGTCAGAGATTTTTTTTTACTTTTTTTAAGTTTAGGACAAACTAAGTCAACAGTAACTATTGAAAGGAGGGGAAAATCGTGGAGATCTTTTTAACAGTCCTACTCGCACTCATATTATGGTTAATAACCGACCTTCATACAGGCAATAAGAAAAGAAAATTCGCCCCTTCCTCTTCACATCAAAAAATGACGGGAAACCTGACTTTCATCAATGATGGAGATGATTTTTTTAGAGCACTAATAAATGATATTGATGCTGCAGTCTATCAAATTCATATGATGTTTTATATTTTTCGAGATGACCCCACGGGACATATGGTTATCGAGCATCTTTGTCAAAAAGCAACCTCTGGCGTCTCTGTCTATTTACTCGTGGACTATGGAGGTAGTCACAGCTTAAAGAAAGCCACCATAAGAAAAATGACCTCCTGTGGCATCATTTTTTCCTATTCCAGAAAAATTTCTTTCCCACGATTTTTCACTTCCATAAATGAGCGTAATCATCGAAAAATCACTGTTATTGATGGAGAGATTGGCTACGTTGGTGGCTTTAACGTTGGAAACGAATATGTAGGGAAGGATCCTAAGTTTGGATATTGGCGAGATTATCACCTTCGCGTGACTGGCGAAGCCGTGCAAGGACTTCAAGATCAATTTTTCCTTGATTGGGAAGAGAGTCATTCCCCTCTTAATAAGGATAACGTTTATATACCGCCGCTCGAAACAGGTCAGCATAAAGTCTCGTTTCATATTACGAATGGTAATAGCGTAGAGGAAGCTTTTGCCTCGTATATTGATAAAGCTACAACATCTATTATCATTGGCTCCCCCTATTACATTCCAGGACAAACTGTTCAAACGAGCCTGCTACGCGCCCTGAAATGCGGTATTAAAGTCCAGGTTATTTTGCCAATGCGTGCCGACCATCCTCTTGTAAAAGAAGCTTCATATGAATACCTCGTTGAACTGATTCGTGCCGGTGGAGAAGTTTATCAATATATGAATGGCTTCTACCACGCCAAAGTTATGATCATTGATGAGACATTGTGTGACATTGGTACAGCGAATTTTGATCAACGAAGTTTCCACATTAATGGCGAAATCAACTGCATTATCAGCACTCCTTCTCTCATTGTTGAAATCAAAGAAGCGATCCAAAAAGACATTCTACAATGTGAACGTCTCGACTTGAAGAGACTTCAAGATCGAACGATCGGAAACCGAGTGCTTGCCCCACTAGCAAGACTCTTCAGTCCGTTTCTTTAAAAAGTTCGATGTGCTTTCCTTTGTTTCAATTCGCTTGCACAGGGAAAGAAATGACCAGCCCTTTTTTTGAAAGGAGACCACTTATTATGAAGCTCAGATTTGGATATGTATCAAACGCACTTGCGTTGCACGAAGCTTCACCGGCGCGTACAATGACTTTTTCCACCTGGTCAAAGCTTTCTGAAGAAGAACGTTCAGAGAAGCTTCATACAATTACAGAAACGAATTTAAAGAGCACGTTACGTGCGCTGCACTACAATGTTGCACATGAAATTGATTTGTATCGTATGTCTTCTTCCATTGTTCCGCTTGCGACGCATCCTGAAGCAAAGTGGGATTACATTACGCCTTTCCGTGACATGTTTGAAGAGATCGGTGAGCTTGTTCAAAAGCACCGCCTTCGTGTGAGCTTTCACCCGAACCAATTCACTCTTTTTACAAGTCCAAAACAACACGTAACGGACAATGCGATAGGTGACTTGGACTATCATGTTGCTATGCTAGATGCGATGGGACTAGACTCTCGCTCCATCGTTAATATACATATTGGTGGAGCTTACGGAGATAAAGAGGAAACCCTTAAGCGTTTTTACGAGAATTTTGATTCCATTCCTTCTCATCTTCGCTCGCATGTGACGCTTGAAAATGATGATAAAACATACAATGCGAAAGAAACGCTCGAGGCATGTGAGCAAACAGGCGTCCCGTTTATTTTCGATTACCATCATCATCTAGCGAATCCAGGCGACGGACTACCTGAGCGCTTTTTTGAACGCGTTCATGAAACATGGAAGCCAAAAGGACTTCTACCGAAATACCACCTTTCCTCTCCCAAATCTGCTAGCGCCTACCGGAGTCATGCAGATTATGTGGACAGTGAGTTCGCCATTCCGTTTATAGACATGTTGAAGGAATACGGAGAAGATGCTGACATCATGATTGAAGCAAAGAAAAAAGACCTCGCAGCTCTGCAGCTTGTCGACGATCTTTCAGCGATACGTGGCGTCAAAAGACTTAGTGGAGGTTCTGTATTATGGAAATAAGAAATCATTTCGCAATCGATGCAGCTACCAAAAAGCTCAATCTATAGTGACCAGAACCCTGATAACCATTCATACGCCTTAAATCCAAGGTATATCCCAACAATCCCAGCAATGCCAGCGAATGCAGGTGGAGCTGGGATGGGTAGCTTCAAAAACGCAAAAATTAACCCGACCAAAAATCCTGTTAATGTTGCAATCAAAACTGTCTTCATCACATCACCCCTTTTTTAAAGTATGACCGAATGACCGATTCATTATAAAAAATGTGAGCGTGTAAGAGTTTTTAACCTACGAAACCAGTTTAAAATTAATCAACGTATCATTCGCATAAATAGAAAAATCCTATCGCTCATGCGATAGGATTTTTTTATTACATTTTCTCTGGTGCAGTTACGCCAATGATTTCAAGCGTGTTTTGAATCGTTTGACGAACGGCTTTCATAAGTTTGAAACGAGCCGCACTTTTCGCAAGATCTTCTGGATCAAGAACTCGTTCAGCATTGTAGAAGCTGTGTAGTGCTTGAGCAAGTTCAAATGAATAGTTTGTAATGCGATGCGTCATACGCTTATCCGCTGCTTCCGCAATCGCTTCAGGCAATTCACCGAGCTTCTTAAGAAGGTCCATTTCTTTCTCAGATGTAATGAGAGATAGATCCGCATCTTCTGTTAGCCCCATCTCTTCTCCTTGACGAAGAATACTGCATACGCGAGCGTGCGCATATTGCACGTAATAGACAGGGTTTTCATTCGAGCGTGATACGGCAAGGTCCATATCAAAATCAAGGTGAGAATCTGAGCTGCGCATTGAGAAGAAATAGCGCATTGCATCGATACCGACTTCATCCATCAATTCACGAAGCGTAACAGCTTTACCTGTTCGCTTACTCATCTTCATTTTTTCGCCATCTTTAAAGAGGTTCACCATCTGAATAATTTCCACTTCTAGCTGCTCACGCTTATAACCAAGTGCTTCGATTGCCGCTTTCATTCTTGGAATGTAGCCGTGGTGGTCAGCTCCCCAGATGTTGATCAGCTTATCGAATCCACGAGAAAGTTTATCTTGGTGGTAAGCAATATCCGGAGTTAGATACGTATAAGAACCATCGCCTTTAATCAAGACGCGATCTTTGTCATCGCCGTAAGTAGTCGAACGGAACCACGTAGCACCGTCCTGCTCAAATGTTTCACCGCGCTCATTTAGCTTCGCAAGAACATCATCGATTTTGCTTGATTGATAAAGAGAAGTCTCAGAGAACCAGACATCGAATTCAACACCAAATTCTTTCAAATCCTTCTTTAGCTTCTCAAGCTCGCGCTCAAGACCGTACTCGCGGAAGTAAGCATAGCGCTCTTTCTCATCGAGCTGAAGTAGACGGTCGCCTTCCTTCTCGACAAGATCTTTCCCGAACTGAACGATATCCTGACCTTGATAGCCATCTTCAGGCATGTCCTTTTCTTTTCCAAGTGCTTGCATGTAGCGAGCTTCAAGAGAAACCGTTAAATTATGAATCTGGTTCCCAGCATCATTAATGTAATATTCACGCGAAACATCATAACCGGCACGATCAAGCACATTACAAAGCGTATCACCTACCGCCGCTCCTCGTGCATGACCAAGGTGCAGACTTCCGGTTGGGTTCGCTGAAACGAACTCTACTTGGATTTTTTCATTCTTGTCTGCAGATCGGCCATAGTTGTTTCCTTTATCCAGAATCGTTGGAATGAGCTCTGTTAAATAAGCAGTATCCATAAAAAAGTTAATAAACCCAGGACCAGCGATATCAATTTGCTTAATCCCTGCTTTTGTCATATCAAGATTTGCTTTAAGATCCTCAGCAATAGCTCTCGGCGCTTTTTTCGCAATACGAGCAAGCTGCATCGCCATGTTCGTCGCATAGTCACCGTGAGCCTTGTCTTTAGGTGATTCTAAAATCACTTCCGGCATTTCACTCTCTGATGCAAGGCTAGCCTTTAATACGGCCTGCTTGATTTCTTCTTTTAGCTGTTCTTTCTTTTGTTCCACACTGTTCATTGACTTGCTCCTTTCCAGCTTAGCGACAGTTCGTGTCGCTGCGTTTCATCTTCCTCGAGATTAAGCAAATAGCGAAGCGTTAGACGTCCTTTATGCTTCTCCTTGTCCACCAATTGCTCAATTCGTTCTGTCCGGATTTGCATCGGCATCGATCCGAACGGCGTTTTATATAGAGATTCTGACACTTGTCCTGGCGCAAATTGCTGACGCATCGATAGCGCCCCTCTTCGAATGACGGTCACTTGCTCTTTATCTATTTTAACAGTAGTTGAAACCTTGCCAATCTCAAGGCTTTCTTCATAGCGTAAATAAAGCGCCTCTCCCTTTTCAACGAGGTTTCCCTGCACGGAATAGTTTGTAGATTCTTTTTCTTTTCCCGATTGGATACGGGAATCAATGGTTATTTCAATCGGATGATCACTCATCACTTCACGTCCTTACTAAATCATTAACTTTCTTATTATAAGAAAAGCGGAAGCGCCTTGTCCACCCCCGACCAGCTTAAGGCGACTCTCAATGTGACGTTCTTTGTCACAATGAGAGATGACTTAAGACCTCGAGGGGGTAGGCGCTGAAGCTAGATCATCAAAAGCGGAAGCGCCTTGTCCACCCCAACTCATTTTCTGTGTTGATTTTTAGCTCATATTTGCAGTGGGAAACTAAGGTTTCACTGGAATAAGCTAAAAGTCGCGCACCGAACATACAGAGCATCAAAACAAAAAAGACTGTATTCAAAATGAATACAGCCTCTCTGGATTATTTTTTGTGAGTCCAGCCGAGAAGCATTTCACGGATAAATTTACTAGCCGCAATCGGCGTTTGTTCGGATGGGTCATAAGCTGGTGCAACTTCAACAAGATCCGCACCAACGACGTTTATTTCAGAACCAGCAATGGCTGAGATCGCTTCGAGCAACTCTTTGGATGTGATCCCACCTGCTTCAGCAGTGCCTGTCCCAGGCGCATGAGCAGGGTCAAGAACATCGATATCAATCGTTACATACACATTGCGTCCTTTAAGCGTTGGTAGGACTTTTTTAAGTGGTTCTGCTACTTCAAATTTGTGCATGTGCATACCGGATTCTTTTGCGAATTGAAACTCTTCACGCATACCAGAACGAATGCCGAATGAGTATACGTTCTCAGCACCAATCAATCCACAAATTTTTCGAACAGGTGTGGAGTGAGAAAGAGGCTCTCCTTCATACTCTTCACGTAAATCCGCGTGTGCATCGATATGAATCAACGCAAGATCATCGTATTTTTTGTGAAAAGCTTTTAGAATAGGCCACGTTACAAGGTGCTCCCCACCCATACCAAGTGGGAATTTTCCCGCTTCAAGCAAAGAATCAAGATATTCCTCAATCATATCAATGCTTCGCTGAGGATTACCGAATGGAAGTGGAATATCCCCTGCATCGAAATAACGAATTTCTTCAAGATGACGATCTGCATAAGGACTATATTCTTCAAGTCCTAATGAAGCCTCACGAATACGACCTGGTCCAAAGCGAGATCCGGGACGAAAGCTAACTGTCCAGTCCATTGGCATACCATAGATAACCACATTACTTTCGTCGAAGGATGGGTTACTTAGAATAAACACGTTACCTGAATAAGCTTCATCGAATTTCATGCTCATTTTACAAGGTCCTGTACGAATTTCGGAAGTGCGAAACAAGCATTGTGAAGCTCTTTCGTATAGTACTTAGTCTCAATCTCGTGGAAGCGACTTTCAGGTACTTCAAGCGGATCATTCTTTTTAGATCCAATCGTAAATGTCCACAGGCCACTCGGATAAGTTGGAATGTTCGCTGTGTATACGCGCGTAATCGGGAAGATTTCTCTTACATCTTTTGATACTTGCGTAATTAAGTCCGCTTTAAACCAAGGGTTGTCCGTCTGTGCAACGAAAATACCATCTTCTTTTAGTGCTTTTGAAATACCTTCATAGAAACCACGTTCAAAAAGCTTTGCAGCTGGTCCTACCGGCTCAGTAGAATCAACCATGATCACGTCATAATCGCCTTCGCTTTTCGCGATATACATAAAGCCATCATCAACAAGAACCTCAACGCGCTCGTCATCTAGCGCTCCTGCGATAGTAGGCAAGTACTTTTTCGAATACTCGATCACTTTGCCATCAATTTCAACAAGCGTTGCTTTTTCAACAGATGGATGCTTCAATACTTCACGAATAACGCCTCCATCACCGCCACCAACAACAAGAACGTGTTTCGGGTTAGGATGTGTGAAAAGGGGCACGTGTGCGACCATCTCATGGTAAACAAACTCATCCTTCTCCGTTGTCATAACCATACCGTCGAGTACGAGCATGTTACCGAATTCTTCTGTTTCAATCATATCAAGACGCTGAAAGTCCGTTTGTTCCGTATGCAGCGTCTGCTTAATTTTCGCCGTAATGCCGAAGCGTTCTGTTTGTTTCTCTGTGTACCATAATTCCATGTAAACCACTCCTCTATGTCATTGCTACACTAAGTCCGTTCCCGAACCACATAGGTCCAAACACCATTAGTATGTAGCAAAAAAATGTATCTAAGCATTCTTAAAGTACAAGAAAAGTATAGTCGACTCTGTGTAAAAAGCAAGAGAATTTTATACTTTCAACTGTCGGTTCAAAAAGTTATTTAAGTGAACAACTCTATTAACACTAAAATAAAATCATCCAAACAAAAAAAGCAAGCACAAATCGGTATATCGCAAAAGGGATGAGACGGACGCGTTCAATGAATTTAATAAATGTTACAATAGCCAAAAGCGCCACCAAAAACGCTGTTAAAAAGCCTGTTAGGAATACAGGAATGTCGGATACAGATAAATACTGATAACTTTGCAATAAATCATACCCACTCGCAGCTACCATCATTGGTACAGCTAGAATAAATGAAAATTCAGCAGCTGTTTTATGCGTTGTTCCGAGCAAGACGCCGCCTGAAATCGTTGCACCTGACCTTGAAAATCCAGGCCAGAGAGCAAGACATTGAAATACTCCAATAGAAAAAGCCTGCTTCCATGTTAATTCATCCAGGCTCGAGCTAATTGTCGTCCCCTTCTTTAAGTCAGCTAGGATCATTAACACACCACCAATCACAAGTCCGATCACAACCGTGTAAGGGGAGAAAAGATAACTTTTAATAAAGCCATGAAGAAGAAATCCTGCTACGACAGCTGGAATCATTCCAAGCATAAGATGAATCAGGGTTAATCCTTTTCTCTCGCTATTTGGTGATAATAAATCCGCAAATCGATGCCGATACATCACGACCACAGCTAAAATAGAGCCAAGTTGAATCACAATCTCAAATGTTTTTGCGCGTTCACCAGTAAAACCAAGCCAATATCCCGTTAAAATCAAATGACCTGTAGATGAAACGGGCAGAAATTCCGTTATCCCTTCTACAATTCCAAGGATAATCGCCATCATCATCTCCATACTCTTCTCTCCCTGCTCTCAGTAACATTCATTATAGTTCATCCTATTCAAAAGCTGGACAAATATTTTCCCTTGTTCATCTGAAGAAATGCATTCGCCCAATCTAGCCTATCCACGTTAGATAAAAAGGACAATTACCGAAGAGAAACGTGTTTAAGAGTTTCTAGATTGTCACATACTAGATTTAAGATGATGTGGGGGTGAACCACTTGAAATGGCTCAGATCTGAGCGATTCCATTATTGGAAGCGTTGGACAATGCTTCTAAGTAGGCTAATGATGATATGTATTGTAATAATCGGGCTATCCGTTGGATCGCTCTATTTGTTAACTGTTTTCATGGGAGCTCCTAAGCTTCAAGTACCGCAAACAACGATTTATTATGATCATAAAGAAAATGTAATTAGTGAGAGTAATAAAGACGGTCAGAATCGCTACTGGGTTGACCTTGATCACATTTCTCCTCATGTCATAGATGCCACGATTGCCATTGAAGATCGGCATTTTTATGATCATATGGGCTTTGATTTCAAACGCATTGGCGGGGCTATTCTCGCTGACATAAAAGCGATGGCGAAGGTTCAAGGAGCAAGCACGATTACGCAGCAATACGCCCGTAATCTATTTTTGGAACATGATAAGACGTGGAAACGAAAAATCGCAGAAGCTTTCTATGCTTATCGACTTGAAGTTCATTATTCAAAGGAAGACATACTAGAAGGATATTTAAATACGATTTATTATGGTCACGGATCATACGGAATAGAATCAGCCGCAAGGACGTACTTCGGAAAAAAAGCTGAGGATCTTTCGGTTGCTGAATCTGCCATGCTCGCCGGCATTCCAAAAGGACCAGGTTATTACTCTCCCTATGCTGATGCAGAAAGAGCAGAGGAACGACAAAGCACGGTACTTCAAGCGATGGTAACTAATCATGCTCTAACCGAATCAGAAGCAAACCAGGCAGAAATGGAAAAGATGGCTCTCGAAACCTTTACAGAAGAAACTAAGCCTGAAATTGCTCCATATTTTGCACAGGAGGTTAAGAAGCAATTAAAGTCCATACTTTCACTTGATGAACGTGTTATTGAGCAAGGAGGATTACACGTTTATACAACGCTTGATGCATCAATGCAAAAAGCTGCCGAAAAATGGGTAGAATCAAGTATTGATAAAAAAAGCGACATACAAGCTGCACTCGTAGCGATGGAGCCTACATCAGGAGCTGTAAAAGTGATGATTGGTGGCCGCGATTATACAGAAAGTAAATTCAACCGTGCAACGATGGCCAAAAGGACACCAGGATCGACGTTTAAGCCGCTGCTATATTATGCCGCAATCAAAAATGGCTTTACGCCGTCTACGCTTATTCGCAGTGAACCTACAACTTTTTACTATGATAATGAACGCAAAACTTACTCACCGCATAATTATGGGGATGTTTATGCGAATGATGAAATCACACTCGCCCAGGCACTTGCCCTTTCAGATAATATAGTTGCTGTGAAAACACACATGTTTCTAGAAGAAAAAACGCTCGTGAATACAGCCAAATCATTCGGCATTAAAAGTAAGCTGTCTGCTATTCCCTCATTAGCTCTCGGCACTAAGCCTGTAGGCATGATGGAAATGACGGAAGCCTATAGTATGCTTGCAAACGGTGGATATGGCCTCTCACCTTATTATATTGAAAAAGTCACGGATCGAGATGGAAAGGTCATCTACGAACACAAATCTGCACCTGAACTTATTTTGGATCCTGATGCTGCCTTTGTCACGACAAGCATGATGACGGGTGTTTTCGATGAATCCTTAAATGATTATACGCGCGTAACAGGCTCAGGCGTCGATCATCTATTAACACGTCCAGCTGCCGCTAAAACAGGTTCTACTTCAACTGATAGCTGGATGGTTGGATTTACGCCTCAGTTAACAGCGGCCGTCTGGGTTGGTTATGACAAAGGAGAGAAGCTAAATCATCGAAACGATGGTTCGTATACGAAGAAAATCTGGGTGAATTTCATTGAGGATGCACTGGCGGAAGAAAAAGCGACCGATTTTGAGGAGCCTGAAAATGTTGTCGGTATCGAAATTGATGCGCAAACAGGTTTAATCGCTACTGAAAACTGTCCTGTGAAACGCTTAACTTATTATATAGAAGGAACCGAACCAACTCACCTTTGTGAAGATCATCCCGGAACGGTCCCTAATGGAAAAGAAAATGAACAGAAAGGACTTTTGGAGCGTTTCTTCCAATGGGTCCGTTAAAAAAGACGGATGTGTCATCCGTCTTTTGATTAGCCCTTTATTTTGGATCTGTTTTCTTTAATGCTTCAAGGTCTTGCTCAATACTCATCCACTTCTGCTCTGTCATGCCAATTGCATCTGAGATACCGGCATTGTATAGAGTTGGCCCGATCTCTGCCATAACAAAATGGAGAAAATTCTCTGCTGCGAGCTCACCTATTTCTTCATCACGTTCATCATAGAAATATGATTGAATGCGCTCAATAAGCTCTTTCTTTTTCTCACGAGGGATTTGATTCCACATTTAGCTCACCCTTTCTACATATATGAGTATAACATGGAAGCGCTCACTTCATTCTCCCAGACAACCAGAACAGCCCGGGGAAGATTCCCCGGGCTGCTTTGGGTCCTAGCTATATGTGTTGCGTATACATAAGTTTACGCTCAGTTTTAAGAAACCTCAAGTAATTTTATCAATTAGTCAGAAAACGATCTGAAAGTTAGTCTTGAAGTCCTAATTTCACGTCATCACTTGAACGCTCATAGACGTCTTTATCGAACTCAATCAAATACTCACGAAGCATTTTCTTGGATTTGTCATCCATATGGTCCACGACCACTTTACCTTTCATGGATTTATCCATATTATTCACATGCTCTGGCATGCTTTTCCATGCCCGCTTCGCTTCGGCATTTAAGAAGAATTCACAGGCACCAATGCCATAATAGAAAGGACCTTCTTCACTTCGTTGAAGGGTAACCCATACGATCCAAGCAGTATGGCCATCAGGTACTTCTTCACGCGTCTTAACGAGCTTCTTCCGTTTCTCAAGGGCACTACGTGCATGCAATGCGCCAACATCAACATAAATTTCATCCGTTGTCGGATCGATAATCACTGGAGAAACGTTATCGAGGTTGATCGTTCCTACTCCATAACCGCCGTGTCCATCTGTGGAGTCCCCACTTAAAATATTAAAACCTGTTGAAGGTTTCTTTTTTGGTTTTTGTTCTTCTTCATTTGCCATTCTTTGTACCTCCTTCATTCACAATTGTCCGCTATCATTTTATCACAATTACACTTGTGTATTCATCCGACAGCCATTCACACTTTTATCATCAACTATTTTGGATTACCCCTTGCCAAACAGCTTTATTACGAATATTATAGTATTTGTGTTTAAAAAACGTTCGTATTTAATGGAGGTATTATCATGTTTAACTCCTTTTTCCGGTTAAAAGAAAATGGAACTAACGTTAAAACAGAATTCCTTGCAGGATTAACGACATTCCTGACAATGGTATATATTGTAATAGTTAACCCAATTATACTATCTTCAACTGGCGTGCCATTCGATACCGTCTTCATCGCCACGATTATTGCAGCTGTTGTTGGAACACTCTGGATGGGACTTTTCGCCAATTATCCAATAGCGATCGCTCCCGGTATGGGGCTGAACGCCTATTTTGCGTTCTCCGTAGTAGGTGGACAAGCAGGCGTATCCTACCAGGTTGCCTTTGGTGCCGTATTTATTGCCGGACTACTGTTCATTATTCTTTCATTAACACCGTTTCGTGAAAAGCTTATCGAAGCCATTCCTACGAATTTGAAGCTTGGTATTACAGCAGGTATCGGACTTTTCATCGCGTTTATCGGACTTCGCATGACAGGGATTATCATCGCAGATGAAGAAAACCTTGTTGGTCTAGGAAATCTTCATTCCCCTGAAGTTCTTCTAGCGCTTGTTGGACTTATGATCACACTTATTCTAATGGCTCGAAATGTTCCAGGTGCACTCTTCTTCGGAATGATCATCACAGCTATCATTGCTATTTTTACAGGACAGCTTGAATTTAAGGAAGGCTTCATGCAAGCTCCATCTGCTCCCGAACTTTTCATCTTCGGAAGTCCACTTCAGGCCTTTAAGGATATGATTGAGTACGGATTATATGCCGTTGTCTTCTCATTCCTACTCGTTACACTCTTCGATACGACAGGAACAATGGTCGGTGTTGCAGAACAGGCAGGTTTGATGAAAGGAAAGAAAATGCCGCGTGCACGTCAGGCACTTCTTGCTGACTCGATCGGAACAACTGTCGGAGCGATCTTTGGGACAAGCCCCACTAGTGCTTATCTTGAATCCTCTGCTGGTGTTGCTGCCGGCGGGCGGACTGGCTTAACATCAGTCGTCGTTTCTGTACTCTTTATCGTCTCAGCTTTCTTTGGACCACTTGTCGGTTCTCTATCTGGACTTTCCGCCATTACAGCTCCTACCCTTATCATCGTCGGAAGCTTAATGATTGGCGCCGTTGGTAAAATTGATTGGAGTGAATTTGATGAGGCGTTTCCTGCCTTCTTGATCATTCTCACAATGCCACTTACGGCAAGTATTGCTACAGGAATCGCGCTTGGGTTTATTACGTACCCCATTTTAAAGATCGTAAAAGGGAAATGGCGTGAGGTTCATCCGCTTCTTTATCTTTTCGCTGTGTTATTCTTCTACCAGCTCGCTTTCCTACCACATGCTTAACTAAAAGATCTGCCCATTCAGGGCAGATCTTTTTTATTTATAAGGAAACATTCTTACCTTTCAAACCAACAAAAATCATTTGTATTATTTCCCAGATTGATTATACTTAAGAAATAACAGTTCGCTTTGGAGGATGGATATGGACACTTTTATTGGTCGTCAACCAATTTTAAATATAAATCAAGACCTTTATGGTTATGAATTGCTGCACCGAACGAGCAACATGAATGCTTATAGGGGATTCGACGGTACACAGGCAACCGCTGCTGTTATTTCAAACTCCTATTTAAGCTTTGGAATAGAGAAATTATCAGATCGAAAGCGATGCTTTATTAATTTCACCGAACAATTATTACTTGAAGAAGTACCATTATTTTTCTCACCTGAAGCGATTATAGTAGAAATCCTCGAGTCAGTTGAATTAAGTGATGAAATCGTTGCTGCCTGCAAAAAGTTAAAGCATCTAGGCTACGTGATTGCGATCGATGACGTCATTGATCCACGGTATTACGATCAAATAATCGACCTAGTGGATATTATGAAAGTGGATTTCCTTCAAATATCGAAACATCGTCGGGAAGGAATAATAAAACAGTATGCTAACCGACACATTACGTTTCTAGCAGAAAAGGTCGAAACGCAAGAAGACTACGAAGAAGCAAAAAGACTTGGCTATACGCTTTTCCAAGGATACTTCTTCAGTAAGCCCGTTATCCTCGCCACTAAAGATATGAAACCAATTCCTCAGCAATACGTCTATATGCTTGAAGAAATTAATAAACCCGACCCTGACATTACATTAGTATCAAAACTAGTTGAAAGAGACCTTGCGCTTTCCTATAAACTATTAAGACTTATTAATTCTCTAGGTCTTCCAGTTAAGGTTAGTAACATCAAGCAAGCGGTTGTGCTTCTTGGATTATTCGAAGTGAAAAAGTGGATTCTGATTCTCATGTTAACGAAGGACACAAATCAATCGACTAAGATCATTCAACTTTCTCTCATTCGCTCTCGATTATCCGAACGTATCGCCAAAAAAGTGAAAATGAATGCGACTGACGCTTCTTTCATTGGAATGTTTTCACTTCTAGAGTCTCTCTTGCAGCGTTCGATGAATGATATACTTTCTGAACTGCCGATTGAGGACCATGTCGTCAAGATCTTAACGAATGAACATCACAACGATCCACATGCTCAGCTTCTTCAGCTCGTAAAAGCCATTGAACGATGTGACTGGCATGCCGTCGATCAATTACTTACTCAAGTTGGTGTTTCCATCCCTTCCTTACAAGAGGATTACTTTGAAGCAGTAGTATGGGCCAATACCATTATCGGATCCTTCGCTACTGCTACTCCTGCTCATTAGAAAGACTGGCTAAATTGCGCCAGTCTTTTTTCAATCCCATTTCACTAATCTTTTCTCTTCACTACTCTTTAATGCAAGCTCGATCACTTTGATCACTGTAAGGGCTTCTCTTGCTGTTACAGGCGCAGTACTTTGTTCATAAATCGCTTGGTGCAGTTCTATGTAGTATGTTTGATAAGAACCAGGTATGGTTGGAATCACTCTATCGCGATTATCTTTCGTTAGCACGCCGTACTGATCGCTCTCGTCTTCTCCCCAGTACTCATCACCTGGTAATTGTCCCTTTTTCAGCGCTTCTTCCTGAGGATCAATACCCCATTTTATAAATGAGCCCTTTATTCCATGAATTTGATAGCGAGGTCCGTGTTTTTTTACGAGAGAGCCAGCGTGGAGAATCACTCTTCTTTTTCCGTAATGCAAAACCAGGTGAAAATAATCGTCCGTTTTCCCTTCTTTTCTTTGAGTCAAAACATCTCCATATACGGCCTCAGGCTCGCCAAATAGAGTCAGTGCCTGGTCGATTAAATGAGAACCCAGGTCAAAGAGAATACCAGATCCCTTCTTATTCTGCTCTCGCCAACCATCATCATGCACCTCCGCATTGTACCGATCATAATGCGCCTCATACGAAACGACCGTTCCAAGCTCCTCTTCTTTTATGAGCTTCTGAATCGTAAGAAAATCATTATCGTATCTTCTGTTATGATACACACTTAGCAAGCTACCATGCTTGTCAGCTATTTCAATTAATCGTTCTCCCTCTTCTACACTTACCGTGAATGGTTTCTCAAGAACAACATGTTTCCCTGCTTCAAGAGCCTGCTTCGCCATTGAGAAATGAAATTCATTAGGTGTCGTAATAATGACTAACTCTATTTCTCTATCATTTAAAAGCTCGTCTATTGAAGCGACCACTTCCATTTTTGGAAACTTCTCAATTACCTTCTTCGGATTAGAAGAAACCACTTTTGTGATGGTTAACCCTTGTACAGATTCAATCACTGGTGCATGAAAAGTTGCTCCCGAAAAACCAAATCCAACTAACCCTACCTTCACTTCCTTCATCTCCCTCACTCCATTTCAATAATGTAAGACTTTTGAACCCTTTTTTTGATTCGACAAATAAGTTCTATTTTCTCGACTTGTTTTTCCAAATTTTGATATAGAGAAACGATTATACTAATCTTCAAACGGGTATTTACATAGTGAACTCGAAGCATTTGTAAAAGGTGGTATGATTATGAAAAAATATCTTTATTCTTCCCCCGCAATTGGCTTTTCACTTGGCTTACTAGCATCCTTCGTTTATTCAATTATTTTAGCAGCCGGAGGCTATCAGTATACGGGACTAGCAGGGTTCTTTTCACTACTTATTATCCTAGTCGGCTACTTTCTACTTTCGACATTCTGGCTGCCTACCCTTCTTAAAACGAGACATACAATTGCATTGATATCAGGGGTAACCTTCCATACCATCTCTTCTTTTACGCTAGTCTTTATGATGGCAGGAACCTTACCCAACATATCCGAACTTCTATTTCCTTATCTCACTACACTGGTATTCTCTTTTCTCCTAATGATTGGAATCATTGTTACTGGTGTCATCCTTTCAAAAGTCGACCTTACAAAACTCTCTGAAATGAGTCAGAAGAAATTTTCGATAAAAAGTTAATTTCTGCAACAAAAGGTGCCCCTAAGGGCACCTTTTCTTTGTAGAAATATCTTATTCTATTAAACTAGATACAAGTGACCATTAGCATCCTAGCTTTTCTATAAATGTATAGGCCTCAGTAATTTCATCATCAGAATAATTCTGTTTACGTTTAATGGTATGAACCTTCTCAACCACTTCTTCCTTTGAAAGACGATCGAAGAATAGAATGGTTGAAACAAGCTCAAGAAAACGTGAACTCTGACGATTAATTTCATCGATACACTGATGTAATTCCGGCATTTGGAAATCATAATGACCGAGAAATTCATGACCTTCATCTGTTACTGTGTATTTATATTGGTAATAGCCACCTTTGCTTTCCTTCACCTCTGTAACAAGACCAAGGTTACAAAGCTCTTCCACTCGTAGCGTCAATTCTTCTGAATACGGGCCATAGAAATGGAATTGATACTTCTCATTAAATGGAAACTGCAGCTTCTTACAAATGTAAATGATTTTTTGTAGTTTCTTACGTCCAATGACCTCTCCGGCTTCCTTCAACACAGCTATCACTTTCGCGTGATCTTCTAGCAACCTGCACCCCTCCCATGTACTTTTTACAGGTTGTCCAAAAAGCTTTCTTATCTATTAGAAGATGCTTAAACGTTCAGTTGAAACGGGAGATCACTCCCACATTATACTCAACGATTTGAACACCACTATTTAGCGATGCCTGTAGCGGAAGTCATCTTCATTCCAGGATCACTTTTCTTTTTGAACAGCTAATCGATTTGAAGCAATGACTTAATACGACGAGTTGCATCTGTATTTCCTTCAATAATAAAATCTGCAGGGAAATATAATTTGTGGTCTGTTCGCTTCTTACCAGAAATCGCTTCAACCACATCAGATTCACGAGAAAGCTCACGCAAATCTCCACCTGGTTTCAACAAATGAATCGGCAGACGTTCTTCCTCTTCTCCAGGCCGATAGAAATCATACGGTAAATCAGAAGATGAATCAACCTCAAGATAGTAATCTGGATCAATACCTGCTTCATGAAAAGAGTCATAAAGCTCTCTCCATGCATTCATTTGCTGCATAGGGTTAAATTCAATGTACTTAAACAGTCTTCGATTCATAAATCGTTCACAAAGGTCTCTTAGGATATCATCCTTTTCCTCCTGCCAGATCTGGAAATAGAACATAACGACAGAATCATCTAGCTTAAGAAAGTCTTCTAGACGAATATCTTCTTTAAATAGTGAATAGAAGTGAATCGGATCGTGTTGAAAATGATAACCCTCTTCAAACAGTCTTTTCGCACGATGGAGAATTTTACTTAGAATCACTTCTGCACTTCGTGTCACAGGGTGGAAATAAATTTGCCAGTACATTTGATAACGGCTCATAATATAGTCTTCAACTGCATGCATACCGCTTTGTTTAATCACAATTTGATCATCACCAGGTCGCATGACGCGTAATATTCGTTCAATATCAAATTGTCCATAGCTCACTCCAGTAAAATAGGCATCACGAAGAAGATAATCCATTCGATCCGCGTCAATTTGACTTGAAATTAAGCTAACAACAAGCTTGTTGCTATGTGTTTTGGCGATTACATCAGCCACTTCCATCGGAAAATCATCGCTTACTTTTCGAAGCACTTGATTGATTTCAGTGTCCCCAAGGATAACCATCCGAGTAAAGTCTTCATGGTCCAGGTTAAATACTTTTTCAAATGAATGTGAAAAAGGTCCATGACCTACATCATGTAACAGCGCAGCACACATACTTAATAGCCTATTCTCTTCGTTCCAGCTATCATATTGGGAGAAAATCTCGTTAATACGCCTTACAATCTCGTATACACCGAGCGAGTGACTAAAGCGACTATGTTCTGCTCCATGAAAAGTTAGGTATGTTGTTCCGAGCTGGCGAACCCTTCGCAAACGCTGAAATTCCTTAGTACCAATTAGCTCCCAGATTAAACGGTATCGGACATGAATATAACGATGGACAGGGTCTTTAAATACTTTTTCTTCGCTTAATCGTTCGAGCATTCCGCGATAGGCTCCTTCCGTCAAAATCATTCATTCATTATATAACACCCATTCCAAAATGAAAACCTTCCCCCACTTTGTGATCAAACACATCATGAGGGAAGGGTTCTGTTGAGCGAGCATATGGAAAGAATGGAACGACTAACAATAGCTATATATACGAGAAAATGTTTCCTTTTTTCATTTAAAAGGTTCGAATCTCATACTTTATGATGTTATAGAACAGTCTCTGCTTCTTTTCCTTCACGCTTCTCTTCGGATTTTGCAATATACATCGCACAAGCCGCGTCACCTGTAATATTAACAGCAGTACGTGTCATATCAAGAAGACGGTCAACTGCTAGGATCAATCCAATTGGCTCTACTGGCAATCCAACTTGCTTTAGAACCATTGCGAGCATGATAAGCCCTACACCCGGCACACCAGCTGTACCTATACTAGCGAGCGTTGCTGTGACGACAACAATGACGAGCTGTGTAAAGGTAAGATCAACCCCGGTAATTTGAGCGATAAAGATCGTAGCTACACCTTGCATAATTGCCGTTCCGTCCATGTTAATGGTTGCCCCAAGCGGTTGTACAAAACTACTCACCTGCTTAGGAATCTTCAGATTTTCTTGAGCGGTTTTCATAGAAACAGGAAGCGTACCGCTACTTGAAGATGTACTGAAGGCCACAGCCATGGCTGGTGCAAAAGCTTTATAGAATTTAATTGGATTCTCTTTACAAAGGAAATAAATCGCACTACCATATGTGAAGAGAAAATGGATGAGGAGTGCGCCAAGTACTACTAGGAAATACATTCCCATTGACTGTAACGCTTCTTTACCTTGTCCACCAACAGCGGAAGCAATAAGTGCAAACGCACCATATGGCGCTGTTTCCATAATAATCTTAACAAGATACATCATAACGTCGTTACCCTGTTCAAAAAGATTACTTAAAGCCTTCGTACGCTCACCAAGAATTGCAAGAGCAAAACCTACAAAGATAGCAAACGCTATAATTTGGAGCATGTTTCCTTCAACCATGGCCTGAATCGGATTCGTTGGGATAATATTAATAATTGTATCCAATACAGGAGGTGCTTCTTCTGCCTTAAAATCAGCATTTCCTGAGAATGAACCTTCAACACCCGGTTTAATTAAGTAAGCAAGCGCCATCGCAATTGAAATAGCAATGGTTGTTGTGACAAGGAAAAACGCAACGGTTTTCCCACCCATACGTCCAAGCTTCTTCGGATCGCTTATTCCAGCCGTTCCTACCACGATTGAGAAGAATACAATTGGTACAACAAGCATCTTAATTAAGTTAAGAAAGATTTGTCCAACAGGACCAAATAGATATTGATCGACAGGTCCAAATGCATCTGGTGCAAATAAGTTAAAGATAACACCAACAATAATACCTAGAACAAGACCTGCAATAATTTTAACTGTTAGCTTCATAAACATGTCCCCTTTCGTCAAATCGACGTAAATACCACCGTTTCCTGTTCATAAAGAACGATCCAACGCTGGTTGTTTCTCCTATATGTAGATTCTTCGTATGATCTTAGTCATATATGAAAGCTCTTACATACATTCCCATTTCTTTACTGTATATACCCGCTCGCTCGCTAACTTGAAACTACCGTAATTATGATTATATCATTTTAGACAATTCTCGCAATTTCCTTTTTTTCGTAATAGATGTATTTCTTTATAAAATCAAAGTTTTAAAGGGAAAATAAGTAGTAAATTAGGAAAAAAGGACGAGTGTTTTGTCATCACCCGGGAAATACTGTCGGATGATGTCTTATGTCTCATTTCTTCTGCTATAATAAATAAGATTAGTTAGTGAAGAAGGGATAAGAAAATGCCAACAAATGATACCATACTTTTTCAGCCAAAATGGCGGATTATAGATCAATCAACACTCGGCCCATCCTTTGATGCGCTGCAATCTTTTGCGATGGATGATACCCTTTGCAATTCTGCTGGAAGTGGTGAATCCCCACCGATTCTGCGCTCATGGGTGCATCACAATACGATAGTTCTCGGCATACAAGATACACGCCTTCCAAACTTTGAGGAAGCCGTTCACTATTTAGAAAGTTTAGGTTATCGTGTAATTGTGAGAAACTCCGGAGGTCTTGCTGTTGTCCTTGATGCAGGGGTATTAAACCTCTCACTTGTTTTAGCTGAAAAGCAGCAGCATATAGATATTGATACCGGGTACGAAGCCATGGTCAATTTCATTCAGGAAATTTTGTCGCCATATAACGTGACAATTGAAGATAGGGAAATTGTAGGGTCTTATTGTCCAGGTCGATATGACCTAAGCATTAACGGCAAAAAATTCGCCGGCATTTCGCAACGCAGACTTCGCGGCGGAGTCGCTGTTCAAGTTTACCTTTGTGTCGATGGAAGTGGATCAGAGCGCGCATCTGTCATTCAGGAATTCTATAAGCGGGGCGTGAACGGAGAACCAACAAAATTCACTTATCCTGAAATTGTTCCCGAAACGATGGCTTCGTTAAGTGAACTCATTGGGGAAGAGCTAAGCGTTTCCGACATCATGATGAAAACTCTTAAAACACTTAAGCAGTATACCGAATCATTAACAACGGCACAGCTTTCCATTCCAGAGCTGTCTCTTTACGATTTCAACTACCAGCGAGTGTTTATTCGTAATGAAAAAGCACTTGGTTAATAAATAAAGCCCCTGAAGGCGTGCCTTCAGGGGCTTTCGTTTATTATAGGCTCTGCATTGCTGTAATCAATGCTAGCTTGTACACGTCTTCCTCGCTACATCCGCGAGATAGGTCGTTTACTGGTTTATTTAATCCTTGAAGGACTGGACCAACGGCCTCAAATCCACCAAGACGTTGCACCATTTTGTAGCCAATGTTACCTGCTTCAAGACTTGGGAACACAAATACATTTGCTTGCCCTTTAAGTGGTGATTCAGGTGCTTTCTTTTGTGCTACTTCTGGAACGAAAGCAGCATCGAATTGGAATTCGCCATCGATCACTAGATCTGGTGCCATTTCTTTCGCTAGACGTGTTGCTTCTTCAACTTTCTCTGTTTCAGGAGATTTTGCAGAACCTTTAGTAGAGAAGCTTAACATCGCTACTTTAGGGTCCATTCCAAACATTTTTGCAGTTTCAGCACTGCTTACACCGATTTCAGCAAGATCATTGCTGTCGGGGGAAATGTTAATCGCACAGTCAGCAAAAACGTATTTCTCATCACCTTTTACCATTACAAAAGCACCAGATGTTTTCTTTACACCTTCTTTTGTTTTGATGATTTGAAGCGCTGGGCGAACTGTATCACCAGTAGAATGAGCCGCACCACTAACAAGGCCATCTGCTTTGCCTGTGTGAACGAGCATTGTACCGAAATAGTTCACGTTAAGAAGAATATCCTGCGCTTGTTCAGCTGTTGCTTTACCTTTACGACGCTCAACAAATGATTCCACAAGGGCATCCATTTCAGAATACGTTGCTGGATCCATAATTGTAAGTTCGCTGTGCAATGTAAGGCTTAGGCTTGACGCTTTATCCTGAATTGCATTTTCTCCTCCAATGACGATTGGCTTAAGAATGCCATCCTCTGCTAGGCGGTTTGCTGCTGCTAATACTCGCTCATCTGTTCCTTCAGGGAAAACGATTGTCGGATAACCTGCTTTAACCTGGTCTTTCATGTTTGTAAAAAGATCACTCATTGGTTTCACCTCATTATTTTTAATATCCAACTCCTACGATAACCCTTTTTCCCTAAAAACGAAAATAAATCCGTAAGTGTAAGCCTTTGCATGCAAAAGTTCTATTTTTCAGACGAATCAAAAGGGACTATAGAAGTTTTTAATCTTAATTCTCTTCTAAATATAAGCTAACGTAATCGTATTTAAACATTGGTACTGATTTACCATCGGATTTCTGAATATCTTTTTCATCCAATCGTCACTCTCAATCGCTTTTAAAGAGGTACAAGTATTGGTATAGTAGGTAGTGGATATAGGGAAACTGCCATCAAAGTGGGCATTGTTTGATTTGCTCTGATGGTTAGTTGAACCAATCGGACCTTTAGGAGCAGTTGCTGTATAAACGTAACCTGCCTTATTGGTGTGATAAAAGATAAGGAGTGAATCAGATATGAATCAAGCAGCAGTTACTCTCGATGGCTGGTATTGCCTTCATGATTTCCGTACTATGAACTGGACGGCATGGAAACAGCTTTCAAGCGAAGAACGTGATCTTGCGATGAATGAATTTCTAACGTTCCTTGAAAAATGGGAAGTCACAGCAGGCCATAAACAAGGAAGTCATACGCTTTATTCCATTATTGGTCAGAAAGCGGACTTTATGTTAATGCTTCTCCGTCCGACTATGGAAGAGTTAAATGAAATTGAAAATGCTTTTAACAAAACGACTTTAGCTGAATATACGGTGAAAGAATACTCATACGTATCTGTCGTTGAGCTTAGTAACTATATGGCTGGAAAAGATAGCGACCCTGATAATGACCCGCGCATTCAGGCCCGTTTGAAGCCAGAATTAACAGAAGCTCCTTACGTGTGCTTCTATCCAATGAACAAAAAACGCGAAGGAAACGACAACTGGTACATGCTTTCAATGGACGAGCGTCGTGAAATGATGCGTAGTCACGGACTGATCGGACGTAGCTATGCTGGCAAAGTAAAGCAGATCATCACAGGCTCTGTTGGCTTTGATGACTGGGAATGGGGCGTTACGCTTTTCGCAGACGACGTACTTCAGTTTAAAAAGCTTGTCTACGAAATGCGCTTCGATGAAGTAAGCGCTCGTTTCGGTGAATTTGGTAGCTTCTACGTTGGAACGCACCTCCCGAAAGAACGCCTGCCTCAATTCCTATACGTTTAATAAAGAAAATCCCTTCTGACGCTTTATTGTCCGAAGGGATTTTTTGTGTATTTGAGTGGTCTATGTCAAAGTCATATTCCTTCAAATCGTACATACAATGAGTTACGTAGAGTCATGGCATCTTCCTTACTTCTTGCACATTGGGTCCAACTGAGATGAGGTGTGGCTATGGCAGTGATTCAGACGAACGAAAATGATGTAAACCTTTTGGCTCGCTTGATGCGTGCAGAAGCAGAAGGTGAGGGGCAGTTAGGTATGCTGATGGTAGGCAATGTAGGAGTAAACCGTGTAAAGGTGAGATGCCTTGATTTTAAGAACATCAACACGATGAACAACATGGTTTATCAGAGTCCCGGCGGTTTTGAAGCGACTCAGAAAGGCTACTTTTACCAACGAGCGCGCGAAAAAGATAAGCGTCTTGCTCGCAAAGCCATCAAAGGGATGAAATACCATCCTGCCAGCAACTCGCTCTGGTTCTTTAAACCAGGCGGCACCTGCCCTGACCAGTGGTATAACCAGTGGAATGCAGGACGCTTCAAATCCCACTGTTTCTACAAGCCTACCGAAAGTGAATGTGCAGACGTGTACAACAGCTTCTAAGAGAATGCTTAAGGAGGGTTATGATGAACAATCAATACTGGAACACTTCACCGTCACAAAACCAGGGGGGCGGCTATGGTCAAATGCCGCAGCAAGGGCAAGGCGGACAGATGGCACAGTATCCTTCAGGCTATCCTCAAGGCCAGCAGGTTCAGGGAGCATCAACACAGGGAGGCGGAGGCTTTCCAGGACAGCTACCCGTCGAGCAATCATACATTGAAAACATCCTGCGCCTAAACCTTGGAAAAATCGCCACCGTGTACATGACTTTCGAGAACAATGAGAAATGGAACGCCAAAGTATTTAAAGGAATTGTAGAAGCAGCCGGAAGAGATCATATTATTCTATCCGATCCTCAAACAGGCAAGCGGTATATTCTACTCATGGTTTATTTGGACTATATTACATTTGATGAAGAGCTTGAATACAACTACCCTCTTCAACAAACGACGCAATATTCTCCGCGTTAGCGGGTATACAAAAAGCTACCGGATTTCCGGCAGCTTTTTGTTTTGGCCAATAAAAATGGAATTTGGCTAATATATTTTGATTTTGGCCAATAAACCGCACCAGCCTGCCCCGGTTCGACAAATAGCGGGCGGTGACAGGCACCATCAACCGCCGACCGCCGCACCACTACGCCTTAAACGCCGCCACAACAACTAAAATCCAGGCTGTAATAAACGCGACGCCGCCTAGTGGAGTAATTGCACCAAGGATCTTAATTCCGCTCAAGCTAAGCACGTACAAGCTTCCGGAAAAGAGGACGATCCCAGCAAACATGAGCCAACCAGCCCATTGCATGAGCCCTGCTGATTGAAGCTTGTCAGCAGCAATGGCTACACCAACTAAACCAAGTGCGTGATACATGTGGTATTGTACACCTGTTTTAAACGTCTCTAACATTTTTTCTGATAGTCTTCCTTCTAATCCATGTGCCCCAAATGCTCCTAGTCCAACTGCAAGGGCCGCATTTATCGCACCGATAATTAAAAATAACTTCATCTCGTTATCCGCTCCTTCATCTGAATCTACTCTCCCATCATAGCGGAAAGCGCTTGATCGAAGCAACGAATTCGCGAATTGTTCATACACCTTTCGATTTATGACAAAAAACCTCTATGTGATTGCATGTTTCTATGAACGATCTGGAGACTTTCCTTAAGAACAAACCATCCGCCTAGCGGAAAGAGTACAACTCCTAGCCAACCTGGGAAGGCAACCCCCGTCACGATACACAGTAGAAGAAAACATGGCATCGACACTAGTTTTAATGCTTGTTTCCCCGCTTTCTCTTGGATCGATTGGTGCCATTGAAATAGATTGGCATAGCTACTAGATGTAAATTCACTCCAGTCTGCCCTCGAAAGGCCAATCAGCGCATAGAGCGCAAATAGAAGCACGACCACTTTGACAATAAGAGGTAACAGTAATATCGCCGCTGTACCCCAGCCAATGACTTGTAAATAGTACTGAACCTTCCCCATTGATCGAAGAAGCCATTTCAAATAAACGTCTCTCATTCTAGCTTCTGGAGAATTTTTCTTACTGATTCGCCTAGAGCCTCGAAAAAGCATAGGCTGCTTTCGAGTGAAAAGGGGCATTGGCGTAACACCTACTCGCCCCATCAAAAATTTCGTCACGGTCTGCTTATGCCCACGCTCCTTCACCACATCATGGAAAAAAGTCCCCTGCATATTCATTCGTGTTCGTAACTGAACGAGTAAAAGGAGAAGCAAACTTCCTCCTCCGACAGCAACTGCCCATTCATACCGCCATCCTATCCCACTCATCAGAAGCAATACGATGATCGAGATCAGGTTCACTAAGCCGATCGGGAGCCATTTCACCCAAATAGAAGGAACAAATAACTCTATAAAATACCGGCTAGTTTTTATATTCCAACTGACTAAAAGGACAAATAGGACTGTGACAGCACATCGCTCTATGCCCCATCCCCACCCCGTAATAAGCAAGGGTAAAACGAGGGTCATTCCAATGATCGTCACGACCAGTCCCTTTAGAAGAGAATAGAATATTCCCCACTTCTTTAAACCGCCCATAAGAGTCGCATTTTGCAACAAATATACTTGATCAGCTTCTTCTGTGTACAGTCGTAATGACCAGAAAGTTGCAACTATAAATAACGGAAGAACCGCCAACTGTTCAGGTACTTCCGAGAGCCATTCAGGCGGAAGAATCCACCAGGAACGGTAGTACGCCACTCCTATCATGAGACCTGGGATAAGAATATATAGCCATACCGTCCAATCTAGTGCTGAGCGAAGATCTCGGATTTTATAACGCTGATCGTCACGTTCGCGCTGCCACCATAGCTGGAACGACGTCATATTCGTTGCTCCATAAAGGCATCAACACAATCAAGAAGTGAACTTTCCCGTGCGCCTGACTGCTCTCGCATGTCTTCAAGCGTACCTTGAGCAAGAAGCGTTCCGTTTGCGAGCAGAACGAATTGATCACAAATTCGCTCTGCCGTATCAAGCACATGCGTACACATTAAAATACCTGCTCCACGAGACCGCTCCTTTTCAATAAGCGCGAGAAAATCCTTCGTAGCGCGCGGATCTAGTCCAAGAAAAGGCTCATCAATGATATAAACATCCGGCTTGAGCATAAAAGCCGTTATGAGCATCACCTTCTGTCGCATTCCTTTTGAAAAGCTTGACGGTAGGTTATGGATTACGTGCTCCAGTTGAAAATAGCGAATCAGCTCTTGAGCTCGCTCTTCCCATTCCTCGTCTCCAAGAACTGCCGCTGCCGCAAGCTCCAAATGCTCCCAAAGCGTTAAGCTGTCATAGAAAACGGGTTGCTCTGGTACATACGCATAGCGCGACCCTTTCTCAAACGTCACGCTTCCTTTCCACTCTTTCATGAGCCCTAATATCGTCTTGATTGTTGTGCTTTTACCAGCTCCATTTGACCCTAATAACCCCAGAAGTTCGCCGCTTTTCACTTCAAATTCGATCAGACGAATGGCGCTATCTTTCTTTTCATAACCTGCTTGTTCGATTTCAACCTTAAGCATCCGCTTCACCTCTACCTCTTTATACGGAAGAAAAAGGGAAATAGTTTCTTATTCCTTCCCCTTTTGATCTTCAATAAATTGTTCAAAGTTTGGCACATCCTCCATATTGTATTTTTCCACCGCTTCAAGAACTTTTAATACTAATTCCTGACGCAAATCATCTCTGTTTTGAGGGGAAGTTTGCCTTAGCTCTGCTTCAATTTTCTTCTCAAATTGATGAATAATGGCGCCGAGTCCTTTTTTCTCTTCCTGCTTTGCCTGTTGTAAAAGCGTATATAGTCTTTTCTCCATAGTCATCCCTTCTTATCAGTCTCCTGATCCGCCACCGCACTTGTTAAATCATCAATTTTCTTTTCTAGCCGCACGAGTAAATATAGTGAAACGACGATCGGAAATCCAAGATCTCCAATAATGGCGTTAATTACCGTAGTTATGCTCATTTACCCCCCTCCTTTCCTGCTTCTCTTAGCTTCTCAAGCGCACGTTTACGCCTTCTGCTCGCTGCCTGTTGAGAAATCCCCGCCATTTTTGCAATCTCCGTATCAGAAGCTTCATATCGATAAAAAAGTTCAAGAACTTCCTTCTGTTTTGGCGTTAATCGGGTGTATCCTAAATAAAGTGATTTCTGCTGAAAGCTTTCTGCAAATGAATTCGTTTCACCACACGTTTCCGTACTTTCAATAAAATCAATCCAGGCATCACCAGACATACCTACAGGCTGATCTAGCATAAGAGGAAAGCGAAGGTGCCCAAGTCTTCGCTTTCGGTCAAAGTTGATGGCCGTGTAGCGAATCAGCTTCGTGACGTAAGCAATAAAACGAATTTCTGTATAGTACTTTTGAAAAAGTGAATTGAGCTTATTTACCGCCTCACGATCCTCTGATACATATGCCTCCATAAAACTTGTCCAATGCTTCTCTTCTTGAATGAATGACTTAAATAGGAGATTTCCTTTTAAATCATCATACATCTCATTTGTTAAACGGCATCCATTCTTCATCCTCACCTCTCCTTTCTCTGTCTGTAGGAATGAAAGTATCCTGAAAGCAAGAAATCACAACCATCATTTCGAACGTATGTTCTTATTTTAATTATAGAAAAAACTCATGCAAATGACCATGAGTCAATACTTCCTTTTTTAGGTGGGTCGTTTGAACTAGAGAGAAAGATCAACAAGTAGTCCCTTTATTTCACCAACAAGCGATAATAAGGTCATTCCATTCTTCTCTTTTTCTCTCATCTCTTCTTGCAGTTCAACCAGCTTGTTCTCTACTGTTTCCACAAGCTTATACGTTCGATTTCTTCCATAATGGTCCATGCTGTTTTTCTCTGATAGCGTTAGCCCCTGACTTACTGCTTCCTCAAGAAACTGTTTCACCATTCGCTTGTATGCCGATAAGTTCTGAAACGTTCGTTCCTTTCCAAGCAGCTCCCCCTGACGATCAATTTGCTGTAGCAGTCGCTTTAGTTCTGCTCCCTTCAGTTCCTTTGATGCTTCCTGAATCACCGATTGAAACGCTACCTGCTTGTTACCTTTTGGGAGATCCATCTTTAAAGATTCCAGTGACGTCTTGCCATGCTGCTGAATTTTCATCGCTGTTCAGACCTTCCGTGAATATTCACAATCAGCTCAACTTCGCCGACACCGCAATTAAGGATTCTTGCAATATCCGTCACCGAAAAACCCTGTGAATGAAGCTGAAGAGCTTTTTGATTTCGTTCGTTGTTAGCTGAAGGGTGCTGGATGATGACCGGCTTTTGTTGCTCCTCCACCTCAGGGGATACGGTCTTCCCATGTTCTAACACACGAAGGCGCGTATCAAGCTGGTTTTCACGTTTATCGACGTAAGATTTAACTTCAGTCATCAGTCGATCATTTTCTTCCTCTAGCTGTTCAATATACACTTCCATCCCCGTGGCGATCTCTTCACTTACATCTGAACTCTTCGTTTGCTTTAGAAACAAGAGAACAATACATAGAAAGCTCACGAGATGAAGGGCAATACTTATAAAGATGAATGGATACATGGAAATCACTCCGATTACATTGATTGAACGTGTTCTTTATTAGCTCGGAGGACACCCTTCATCCGAAGGAGCGCTCTCGAGTGTAGTTGCGAAATTCGGCTTGTCGATAAACCTAAGATTCTTGCAATCTCTGTAAGTGTTAACTCCTCAAAATAAACAAGAGAGACAACAAGTTTTTCTTTCTCAGGTAGACGTTCAATCGTTTCAGCTAGTAACTCTTTAATAAAATGTTGGTGCAAATGCTTTTCTGGTAAATCAGCTTGGTCATTTTCGATTACACTATAACGCTCAATTTGCTGCTGATCGTCATCGTGCACGGGCTCGTCTACGGAAACCATTGTAGACAGAGAAGCATCTTGAATCACCCGCTGTACTTCTTCAATTGTCATACCAAGATACTCTGCTACATCATGGTCGCTACTTGACGTTTGATTTTGCTGTTCTAAAGCAGCGTAAGCCTCTTCAATTTTACGTGCTTTGTCACGAACGGAGCGTGGCACCCAATCATTCTGCCTAAGACCATCAATTATGGCACCTTTAATGCGCCAGCTGGCATAAGTTTCAAATTTTAAATCACGTTCTGGCTCGAATTTTTCAAGTGCATCAAGAAGCCCTTGATACGCGAAACTATTAAGATCATCACGCTGAACGGATGACGGAAGAGCTGCCGCATAGCGCTGTACAGCGAAATCAACGAGCGGACGATAAAGAGCAATTAATTTGTTGCCAGCCTCTTCATTCTTCTCCTCTTTCCATGCTCTCCAATATTCGATTGTCTGTTTATCCATTTTGGGTTTCATGAAGTTCACCACCTGAAAAATTCTTCCCACTTATTTATGAAACAGCATCTTTGTTAGAAATCCTTTTACACCAAGTTTATAATTTGAAGGAAAATCTAGATAAGCATGAACTAAATCATCTATGGCCTTCGCTGCTCTGGAATTTGGATACTCTAGTAGATAAGGCGACTGAGCAATCACCGCTTTACGAACGATAGGATCATCTGGAATCCATCCGAGTACATCAATCGACTTATTCAGAAATTTTGCAGAGGCTTTTTGGAAATTGCGCGCTGTACGCTCTGCTTCCTCAGAATTAGTAGATCGATTCACAATTAACTTAACAGGTAACTGAGCATTTCTTGTATGTAATGCTTTTACAACCCCATAGGCATCTGTAATAGACGGTGGCTCTGGATTAATCACAAGAAAAACGTCATCCGCTGCCTGCAAAAACCTGATCCCTTCATAGGAAAGGCCCGCTCCCGTATCGAGAATAATGTAATCGACTTTGCCTTGAAGAGAGCCAAATTCTTGGAAAAAGTGATTCAGCTGATTGCCTGTTAAAGTTAGGATTTTTCCAATTCCGTTTCCACCAGCAATGTATTGAATACCATTTACTCCTGTTTCAATGACAGCATTTAAAGAGAGTTTTTTTTCCAGCATGGAAATAAGCGTTTCTTTAGGCGTTACACCCATGAGCACATCAATATTCGCCATGCCAACATCTAAATCAAAAATCATCACTTTCTTATTAAGCGCAGCAAGACTGAGGGCAAAATTCAGTGATACATTCGACTTCCCCACGCCGCCTTTTCCACTTGTCACAGCAATAACCTTCGTCTTTTTCCCACTAGCATTCGGATGAATTCGCTTCATCACTTCTTCCCGCAATTGGTTTGCCTGATCAGACATTCACTCGCTCCCTCATGACCAGATCAAGAAGGAAATCCGGTGTTGTTGTCACCATATCATCAGGTACATTTTGTCCTGTCGTTAGAACCGAGATCGGAAGTTTGTATTCTTCCATCAAGTTAAAAATGGGGCCGCGAACTTTTGTTTCATCCATCTTTGTCATCATCACCTCAGAAATACCAAGAGAGTGAAAATTATCGGTGATCGATTTCATATCAGAATAGCGATGTGTGAGGCTTAACATAAGCGTGATCGATAATTCTTGACCGGATAGCAGTTCTTCAAGCTGTGAAACGTAGCTGTACTGCTGATAATTGCGGCCCGCTGTATCCATTAGAATCACATCACATGATGAAAGGTTCGCTAGAGCTTGACCCAAATCCGCAGGAGACTGAACGACTTCTAGTGGGATACCGAGAATATCAGCATACGTCCGAAGCTGTTCAACTGCTGCAATCCGATAAGTATCTGATGTAATCAGTCCCACAGATTGACGCTCTTTTAATAATAAATGACCTGCTAGTTTTGCAATCGTTGTGGTTTTCCCTACGCCTGTCGGGCCAACGAAGCATCTTAGCTTCTTCTTTTTTATTCCTATATCAGGATAATTCTTGATTCGCTTTGCGAATTCCTGTCTCATCCACTCAAAAGCATCTTCTTTCGTGTAAGTAGGGTATGATTTTGATTTAATCATTAGTTCCGCCATCACTCCCGAACGAATCGCATGAGAGAATTCCTGTGCTTCTAAATACCTTTGAACTGGCTTTAATTGTTTTGGTAGCCGTTCATTTTCCATCAGCTGCATCATGATTTCTTTCATAGACTTCAGCTCATCAAGTACATTGGCTTCAAGCGCCTCCCGTCGTGGCGGCGTTTGTTTCTCTTGAATCACCTCTGGACTTTTTTCAACCCGTTCAGGCGTTTCTTCACGACGCTTTTTTTCAGATTGCAATAGCGTGGCAAATTCTCGAGTTTCTTCCTTCTCTACCTTTTTTTCATCAAGGGCAGCGAGCACTTCTAGACGCTGTTTTTGGAAAAAACCAAAGACCCCGCCCACTTTCACCTTTTTTGTATTTAAAATAACGGCTTCCTGACCAAGCTCCTGCCTTATCAGTGGCATTGCTTCGCGAAGATGGCTGACTACATAGCGTTTAATCTTCATGGTAGATTAATCACTCCTACACTTTGGACTTCTACATCGGGTTCTAATTCACTATAGGAAAGGATCATCAGCTCCGGCATGTAACGTTCGAGAAACTGACGTAAATACATCCGTATCGCTGGTGACGTTAGTAGAATTGGCTGAATACCTGACTGCTGCAGGCGGCTTACTTGTTGAAGTACTTCCTGGTAAATGGCCTGTGACGTTTCAGGATCAAGCGCAAGATAACTTCCCTGATCAGATTGCTGAACAGATTCTGCGAATCGCTTCTCCAATCTGGCTCCAGCTGTTAACACTTTAACCGCTTCGCCTGGAACGGCGACCTGAGAAGTGATTTGACGTGATAGCGACTGCCGCACGTATTCAGCTAGCACATCCGTATCTTTCGTTCGAACTCCGTTATCAGCTAGCGATTCCAGAATCATATCAAGCGAACGAATGGATACTTTCTCCTTCAGTAGTCTCATCAACACCTTTTGAACATCCCCGATTGTAAGGATATTGGGGATTAGCTCCTCGAGCACTGCAGGAGACGATTCCCTGACATTATCAAGAAGATGCTTCACTTCTTGGCGACTTAATAGCTCATGCGCATGACGCTTAATGACTTCCGTTAAGTGTGTTGATACTACAGAAGGTGGATCCACGATCGTATATCCTGATAGCTCAGCGCGATCCTTCATTTCTTCTGTTACCCATAAAGCAGGAAGTCCAAAGGCTGGTTCAACTGTTTCGATCCCTGAGACTGTTTCATCTTCAAGTCCGCTACTCATTGCAAGATATTGGTTCAATAGCACCTCTCCACCTGCAACACGGTTTCCTTTGATTTTAATAACGTATTCGTTTGGTTCAAGCTGAATATTATCGCGAATGCGAATAACTGGAACAACAATTCCAAACTCAAGTGCGATTTGTCTTCGAATCATAATCACGCGATCAAGAAGATCACCGCCTTGCTTTTGATCAGCAAGAGGAATTAACCCGTAGCCAAATTCAAACTCAATCGGATCGACCTGAAGAAGACTTGTCACGCTTTCAGGCTTCTTCATTTCTTCTACTTCTTCTTGACCAGCGGCTAGCTCAACTTCCTTAGTCTGATCAAGATTCTTCTGCATCGTCCAGCCGCCATAGACGAGTAATCCTGCTATTGGAAAGGTGAGAAGCGGGTTTATGGGTGTTGCAAGTCCAAGGAGCGTAATAACCGCTCCAACAACGTAAAGCAGCTTTGGATATGCAAAAATTTGTGCAGTAATATCTGAACCTAGATTGCCGTCTGATGCCGCTCTCGTTACGACGATACCTGTAGCAGTCGAAATAAGAAGAGCTGGGATTTGACTGACAAGACCATCACCAATCGACAGCAGCGTAAAGGTAGTTGCCGCATCACCAACCGGCATGCCGTGCACAACCATGCCGATAATCAATCCGCCAATAATGTTAATCAACGTAATGACGATTCCAGCAATCGCATCCCCTTTTACGAACTTACTGGCCCCGTCCATTGCCCCATAAAAATCAGCTTCGCGCTCAATTTTCTGACGTCTTTCTTTTGCATCGCGATCTGATATCATACCTGCATTTAAATCAGCATCAATGCTCATCTGTTTCCCCGGCATGGCATCAAGTGTAAATCGAGCACCAACCTCTGCTACTCGTTCGGATCCTTTTGTAATAACGATAAATTGAATAATAACTAGAATAAGAAAAACAAGGAGTCCGATGACAACACTTCCGCCAACCACGAAGGAACCAAACGTTTCAATAACCTGTCCACCTGTTTTATTCGTCAGAATGGATCTTGTAGTCGAGACGTTCAAACCAAGTCGGAAGAGCGTAGTTAGCAATAAAAGCGATGGAAAAATCGAAAATTGGAGCGCTTCTCTCGTATTCATTGCGACAAGGATAATTGTTAAAGCAAGACTAATATTCAGCATAATGAGAAAATCAAGTAGAAGCGGAGGGAACGGAATAACCATCATGATCACAATCATAATGACAGAAACGAGCACAGCATAATCTTTTATTTTCATTGTTAGTTCCCTCCTCCCGGATAACCTTTTAAGCTATAAACGTACGCGAGCACTTCTGCAACAGCTTTGAAAAGATCCTCTGGTACGCCGTCACCGATCTCTACCTGGTGATAGAGCGCTCGAGCAAGCTGAACGTTCTCTGATGTTATGATGTCGTGCTCTTTTGCTTTTTCTTTAATTTTTAGCGCAACGAAGTCCATTCCTTTTGCCACAACTGTCGGTTTATCCATTTCTTTTGGATCGTACTTAAGCGCAACAGCAAAATGTGTTGGATTTGTAATGACGACGTCAGCATGGGGAATTTCCGAGATCATCCGGTTCATTCCAAGTGCGCGCTGCTTTTCTTTAATTTTTGATTTAATGAGCGGGTCGCCCTCGCTCTTTTTATATTCATCTTTAATGTCTTGCTTCGACATTCGGATGTTTTTTTCGAAGTCATATTTCTGATAAACATAGTCTAATAGGGCAAGGAATAATAATAGAATTCCAACAGCTAAGCCCGTTTGAACGATCAATGAACCAACAAGTGCCATTGCTTCACCGATCGACTTTTGCGAAATGAGCATCACTTCGTCTCGTTTATTCCAAAGAACAATGAAGGTGCAAGCTGAGATAAACGTAATTTTTATTAACGACTTTAATAGTTCGACGAGCGTTCGAGCTGAGAATATTCGTTTCGCGCCTTTTAATGGGTTAATTCTTTCAAGCTTTGCCTGAAGGGGATCTGTGGAAACGAGAAATCCTACTTGCATATAGTTTCCTAGAACTCCCATGACGAGCGAAATTCCCATAAGCGGGGCTGCGATCAGTGCCGCCTGCCACACATTTTCTTTCAGCATGCGATCAACATTCTGTTCTGTGAGCGTCCAATCTGTAATCTGAACAAGATTGCTTCGAATCATGGACTCGAGGCTTTCAATCATCCACCCACCAATGAAAGACATAAACAGAAACACACCAATCATCATAAAGGCGGATGGAATTTCAGCACTTCTCGCCACCTGACCCTTTTTACGAGATTCTTGCTTCTTTTGTGGTGTTGCTTTCTCAGTCTTTTCTTGTGAAAAGAACTGGAGATCCATTTGTAAGCGATAAGTTCGCATCGTACTACCCACCCAGTATTTGAATAAGCTGCCCCATCGTAGCGAGCATTTCTTGAAAAACCCCTCGCAGTAAAAAGAAAAATGTAGGAATCGTGACTAGAATAAGTACGAAACCGACAAAGATTTTTAAGGGCAAACCGACAACGAAAATATTCACCTGAGGTACCGCTCTCGCAAGAAGCCCAAGCGCCACATCCACAAGAAATAGGGAAGCAACGATCGGTAGCGCGAGCTGAAATGCTGAGAAGAACATCCCTGCAAATACTTCAGCGATAAACTTTGCAAGGGACTGACTATCCGCCTGACTCAGCAGCTCATCAGCTGGTAGAAGTTCATAGCTTCTAACAAGCCCGTCTAGCATCATGTGGTGACCATCAACTGAGACTAGAAAGAGAAGAGCAAGCATGTATTTGAAATTCCCGATAATCGGTACTTGAGCTCTTGTCTGGGGATCGATTACGTTTGCCATAACAAAGCCCATTTGAAAATCAATAAACGCTCCCGCAACCTGAACTGTATACAGGATAAGGGAGGCAATAAATCCAAGTGATAGCCCGATAAAAAGTTCTTTTAAAATAAAGATCACGAACGCGAGGTCAAGCGTTAGCTCTGCATCAGAACCTAATCCAGCCGTGACGATTAAAGCAAAAAAGAAACCAAGTCCAATTTTGAAGCGGTTTGGAACGCTTCGTGTTGAGAAGATCGGCGCTGTTATAAAAAAAGATGTCGCCCTCATAAACACAAGCAAAAATAAGGGAAGGGCGTTAATGACACTTTCCATCTCTAGCCGATAAACCTATATAGATTTTGATATAAGTTCGTTGTGTAATCGAGTAGCGTTGTGAGCATCCACGGTCCAAACAGAACGATCGTTAACAGTACGGCAACGATTTTGGGAATGAACGCAAGCGTCTGTTCCTGAATTTGCGTCATCGCCTGAAACACACTCACGATTAACCCAACGCCAAGTGCAATTAAGAGAAGCGGAGCTGAAATAATAATCACGGTATAAACAGCATCTTCTGCAAGTGAAATGACCATATCCGGCGTCATCGTCGTCCTCCTTAGAAGCTTAATAGAAGTGATTCGACGACCAAATACCAGCCATCGACAAGCACAAATAGTAGAATTTTAAACGGTAGTGAAATCATGACAGGCGGCAGCATCATCATCCCCATCGCCATAAGCGTTGAGGCCACAACCATGTCAATAATAAGAAATGGAATGAAGATAATAAATCCAATCTGAAACGCCGTTTTCAGTTCTGAAATCGCAAAAGCTGGAACGAGTGCGGTTAACCGAATATCTTCGATCGACTCGGGCTTTTCAAGCTCAGCGTATTTATAAAAAAGGGCAAGGTCTTTCTCTCGTGTATGTCCTGCCATAAACTCTTTAATCGGAAGCTCTGCCGCATCGAGCGCTTCCTCCTGCCCAATCTCTTCGTTTATATAAGGCTGTAACGCCTCGCTATTAATCTCTGAAAGAACAGGGGACATCACGAAAAAGGTTAGAAAGAGTGCTAGTCCGACCAACACTTGATTCGGCGGCATAGATTGTGTTGCGAGCGCCGAGCGAACGAAGGAGAGGACAACAACAATTCGTGTAAAACACGTCATCAATACAAGAATGGCAGGAGCTAGCGATAGCACAGTTAGAAGCAGGACAAGCTGAATCGTAACGGAAACATCTTCTGTTGCGTTTGAACCGAAATCTAGTCCTGGGATCGTTAAGTTTATGAGTAAATCCATCACTTTTCGTCCCTTCCGCTTCCGTCATTCCAATAATCCTTACGTTTGTTTCTTTGCTTCTTCAAACTTGCCTGAATCATCTCTTGAATTCCTGCTTGCTTTTGATTCATAAACGAAAAGCCCGACCGCTGTTCTTCAGCTTGATCTAAAATACGCTTCACTTCTTCACCCTGAATTTCCTTAAGAAGGTTCACGTTATCTCCAACCCCAAGCATGTAGAGGGAATCCCCGACCTTGACCATTTGAACGGATTTATTGTTACCAAGCGGTGTACCGCCAATTTGCGTGAAAACGGAATGGTGCTGAAGCTTTTGTTGGCGTTTGGACAGAAAGCGAATCAGCAAATAAATGAGGCCAACCACGACGATCGTATAGAAAACGAGCTTGATTAGTAGAAAGAAAATATTTGTGTTTGCTCCTTCCACTTCAGCAGGCTGCTCTTCTATATCAGCAGGGTCATCCCCGTTTTCCGTGAGCCAGTCTTTCACACTTCCATTATCTGCCGCTGCGATGGCGTTATGTGGCATTACTAAGACAAGGCTGAGGAGTGTCATGATGCCAATCACAAGATGTCTCACTTTTAAGCACTCCTTCTATCGCAGCTTTGATAAACGCTCTGCTGCACTTAAAATATCCGTTACTCTCACCCCAAAGTTTTCATCGATAACGACAACTCCACCTTTGGCAATGAGTTTACTATTGATCAAAATATCAACTGGCTCTCCTGCCAGCTTATCAAGCTCAAGAATCGATCCGTGTGAGAGTTCAAGAATGTCTTTTACAATACGCTTTGTTCGCCCTAACTCCACCGTTACTTGAAGGGGAATATCTAGGAGCATGTTCAAATTTCTTTGTTCCCCGTACGGATGATCTTGCTGGCTAAAATTTGTGAACTGCACGTTTTGGATATTCGGTTCAGGTTCTTTCACGCGCGTCGCAAATGAATCCATCGATTCTCTTTCTTCTGCCTCATGATTCTTTTGTTGATGTGACGATGGGTGCTGTTGCTGCAATTCAGCTTCATGCTCCTTTACCTGCTGTGTCTCTTGTTCCTGCACGGCTTCCCGAAGATCTTCTTCACTTATTAGTAATTCACTCACTTGCTTTGCTACAGATGCAGGAAGGACATGGTGTACAACCGTTTGAACAATCGATCCTATGGAAAGTTCAAACGAAACGTTCATATACACTGATTCAGCGGATTTTTCCAATAACATAGAATTAGCAGGTTCTGAAACAACTTGAAGATTCGTAAATGTTCCTGTAAACGAAGAACCTGATGCCATGCTCAGTCCTTTATGTATGCTCTCCATCATTCCTGTCATAACAGCAGTTAAACTCTTATCAACACTCTCGTCACCTTCCTCACCCTTTGCCACAAGCCAGATGTCAGCCATATCTTGGGCATCAGGTGGTGTGAGCATAATGATCGATTCGCCCGAAGCTGCCCCTTCATAGCGAATCGCGGCCTCGACATAAGGAAGGGCTAAGTCTTGTTTAAAGCGATCTTCAGGAAGGATGTTCATCTGAACATTTGATACAAAAACGTCATGCATGAAAACGGAAGATAATGTTGTTGTAAGGCTTCCGATCGCAACGCTAAAAAGTTCATTTAATGCTTCTTCTTCAATTGAATGAAAATACACGTTAGGTTCCTCCCTTCCTGCTGCTGTCTCTTGAAATAATGCGTTGATTTCATCTTTTGAAAGGCGATTATCCGTCATGGCCTACTTCCTCCTCTTCCTTCACTTCTGTAATTTGTACGGCCATCCGACCTTTCGAAGTCCCTGGCTGTCCATGGAACTTCACTCGGTTATCGACCCTCACAATCAATGGATCTGAGACGGTTTGATCCAACCGAATCACATCTCCATCTTCTAGATTTAAAAATTCTTCAATGGTGATTTCAGAGTGGCCTAGCTCAGCGATAATGCCTAAATTAGTTTTCTTAAGCCTTTTCTCAAGTTCCTTACTTTCCTGAGGCTCCCGATCCTTTTTCTGATTCGAAAGCCAGTGATGAGCTGAAAGCCTTGGCATAATCGGCTCAAGTACAACATGTGGAAGACAAAGACGGATATTACCTGTTACTTCGCCTACTTTTACATCCAGTGTCACGGTGACGACTGTTTCATTTGGAGATACGATTTGAAGAAAGTGTGGATTAACTTCAAGCTCTTTAAGCTCAGTTTTTAGCTTCAGTACCGATGTCCAGGCATCTTGAAAGCTTTCTAAGATTTTACTGAAAATCCGCTCAATAACGACCGTTTCAATTTCCGTTAAGTGTGTCAGTTTTTCAGGCTGACTCCCTTGACCTCCAAGCATTCGATCCAGCATTGCATAGGCAAGCTCTGGTGCTACTTCAAGCACCATTTGTCCTTGCAATGGTGAAGCAACAAAGAGACTAAGAATCGAATTCTCTGTAATCGACTGCACAAATTCTTCAAATGGCATCTGATCAACAGAATGAACGGAGGCTTGAATGATCGTCCGAAGCTGAGCCGATGAATATGTCGTCATGAGACGTGCGTAGTTCTCATGGATGCGAGTTAAAATTCTGATGTGATCTTGAGAAAAGCGAAGCGCTCTTTTAAAGTCATATGTTTGCACTTTTCTATCCTTCATTGACTTCTTTTGCCCTTTATCGTCGATGGCAGAAAGAAGTGCATCAACTGTTGCTGGCGATAGCATATCAGACAACATGGTCACCCCCGTTCTTCTATTATTTCTCTAATACGTGAATATCACGATAGAATTCCGTAACAAGCTGTTTTACTTCCTCGACTGTCTCCATCACAACGTAGCGTTTTCCATTCGTTAATAGAATCATCGTATCCGGCGTTGACTCAATCGTTTCAATGTAAATGGCATTCAACATCATCGCTTCACGGTTTAATTTAGTTAACGGTATCATATGAACAGAGCAGGCCGAGGAAACTCCTCAGCCCTTACCCCCTATCGTTTTAAATTGACGATTTCTTGAAGGATCTCATCTGAAGTTGTAATCACTCTTGAGTTCGCCTGGAAGCCACGCTGAGCTACAATCATTTCCGTGAACTCTTCGGTTAGGTCAACGTTGGACATTTCGAGTTGACCAGCGACGACGCGTGAGTCTTGAGGAAGCCCTGGTACTGCATCCCCAGATTTTTCTGTTTCACGAAAAAGTGAGTTACCTACTTTATTAAGCCCACCTGGATTCGGCACTGTGCTTATCCCTAGATTCAAAGTTTGTTGTTCATTTCCTTGAGTATCTGTATAAGTGATAACCCCATTACGATCAATACTTTTAATTTCACCGATCTGCTGAATAGGGTTACCTTGATCATCTAACACTGCGTAGCCTTGTGTTGTCACAAGATTTCCTGTCGCATCAACCTGAAAAGACCCAGAACGAGCAAGGTAATCAGTTCCGTCACTTCTTACCGTAAAATACCCATTGCCCTGAATACTCAAATCCGTCTGTACCCCTGTCGTCATTGGTGATCCGGGACTATCTACCATATTAATCGCCGATACGGATGAACCAAGACCTACCTGCTTCGAATTTACGGAGTTTCCTGCCACGCTCTGACTGAGTAGATCTTCAAATAACACTCTACTTTTCTGGTAACCTACTGTATTTACGTTCGCAATATTATTCCCGATAACATCTAGCTTTGTTTGAAAGCCTCTCATTCCTGAAACGCCTGAGTACATTGAATTTAACAAGTTGTTTCCCCCTCTAATTGTTTCGCTGCTTCAATCGGTCCACAGCGAATCGGCCTCCTGCTCGGTCCGGCCATTATAAAATAAGTGCTGAGTCAATGTTTGTGACGATTTGATTCTCCATACTATCCTGCTTCATAGCAGTAATGACTTTGTTGTTTTTGACGCTAACAACAAAGGCGAGATCTTTCATTAACATAAGCGACTCGTTTGATCCTTTTTCTCTCGCTTTTTCTACTCCATCATTTAGCTTTTGGAGCTGATTGTCCGAAAGGGAAATCCCATTTTGCTTAAGTCGAACCTGTGCGTGGTGACTAAATGAAATCTGTGAATCGATCGAATGCTTTAGTTGATCAGCAAAAGAATTTTTTAAATTCTCCTGTTTTGTAGTTAGTTGAATCGGTTGCTTTGGATAATAAACTTGATTGATTTGAACCATACTATTCCCCCGTTTCGATACGCTCTAATAGGGAGATATCTACCTGTTTGCCACTATCAAGTTCTGCGAGTACTTTGCCTTCTTTGTATAAAACAGCTTCTACCTTACCTGCGTTCGCTTCGTTATTCTCCTGCCACTGAACGCTTTTACCAATTAAATGTGCGTAATCCGTCATCGAGCTTTGTAACTGACTATCGAAAAATTTATTCATCGACTTATTCATGTTTGTCATTTGCTCGAGTGAACTAAATTGTGCCATCTGCCCGATAAATTCAGTATCTTGCATCGGCTGCATCGGGTCCTGGTTTGAGAGCTGAGCAACGAGAATTTTCAAGAAATCATCTTTTCCTAACTGACCAGGTGCCTCTGTTTTTGGTGTTTGAACAGCTGATGTTGCTGTGACAGAACCTGTATTCATGTCACCCCTCCTAAATAGCGTAATTAATCCCACTAGATGCGCCTTCTTCTAGCTCATTCGTTACGAGTGGATTCTCTTCTAATTCATATTCACCTTTTCGCCCTTGTCGGTGCTTTCCTTGTTGAAACGCCTGACCCTGATCCTGGCGACTATCCTGCATGAACGATTGTTGTGAGCCCTGCGGCTGTTGAACGACTTCCACTTTATCAAGTTGGATGCCCTGTTGAATGAGCGTATGACGTAGCTGGTGAAGCTGTGATTCAATCATGTCCTTTGCCCCTGAAGTCGCTGTTATAATGTGCGCGGTCACTTTCCCATCAGAAGTTGTTAGCCGAATATCAAGTTGACCGAGATTTTCTGGAGAAAGCTTAATTCTTATGTTTGTTTCATCTCCATTTTTCGATAGTTGCATGCGCTCGGTAATCATTTCACTTAGCTCCGAGGCAACATAACGAGTCGGAACTGGTGTAGTCGATTCCTTGATGGTTGTTTGAGATTCATTACCTTTTGCTAGCGGTAGCGCTTCTGGCTTCTCGTCTATCTGGGTTTCATCTCCAGACATTTGATCTGTCACAAGCTTCTCTTGATTGTCAGCTACTTCTCCAGACACGTTCATTTCGACGAGTGCCTTAGTTTCTTTTCCTTCAGTAACACTATGTTTTGGTGTCTCTACTTGAATTTCAATAGCTTCTCCATCTAACTGGACGTTTTGATCGGAGTCCATACCAAGTTTCTGATCTTGTTTCGATTCAGTTGCCATTCTCTCCATAAGCGAATAGAGCTCTTTGGGCTCTTTCAGCTTCAACTCTTGCATAAGTTTCATAACATCAGATGGAAGTTTCGTCTCTACCGCAAACGTTTCAGAGAGAACTTGTTCTTCATTTTGAAAGGCTTGCTCGATTTCTACAAACTCACTTTTTGTAAAACCGGGTAGACTTACTTCCTCCTGTATACGATTAGCATTCACTTGTAGCAGTTCACCACTCAAATCAGTTCCTTGTTGGGCAAGCGATTTCGATAAAGATTGTTGATCATGTTGAACTGGTGGAACATTGACAGCACTCATCATGAGAAGGTGCACGGGGGGTTCACCACTTCTATTTGTTGGCTTATTGTCTCCCTCTTCTAGCTCGCTTTCGTTATGTGTCTCTGATTGCTCACTTTCACTCACATTAAGCTTTTTTCCTAAAGCACTTAATAACGTTGAAAATCCAGTTGGACCATTTTCAGTTCGAACCTTAGGCTGAACAATTATGTTTTTTCCAAGTGACTGGATAGCGTTCACTATTTCACCTCCTTTTAATTGGCTAAATCAGCTATGTAACTAGAAGAAATCGACTCTTCCATTTCTCCAAGTAACCCTGTACGCTTCTCTTCATCAAATTCTTTCAGAATGGAAAGCCCTACTTCTTTCTCCTCTTTAGACTGCGCCATCTCCGATAGGATTTGTGCCGCTTCTTCGTCAGTCATTTCTGACAAATTATCAGCTACGTCTGAAACAGAAAGCGAACTATCTTCACGATCAATCGCATTCATAAGGAGCGTTACTCTCTCTTGCATTGCAGCAATCTCAGGATCGTCCGCTTTTTCAATATCTCTTAACGCGATCGTTAAATCTGCTGCTACAGCTGCATTCATTTTCCCTAGTACAGCTGCTTGCTCGGTGCTTCCCATTGCATCAAGCAGGAGAGCTGCCTCGTTTAACGTAAGGTTTTCCATAATACTAGCGGACTTCGATGCTGACATTCCTTCATACGTTTTTGCTAACTCCTGAAGCTTCTTCTGACGCTCTTCCTTGTCAGCTAATTCGCTCTTCATTTCTTCAGCTAACGATTCCAGCTCAGACTGTTTTTTCTTCAGCTCGATTTCTTGCTCATCTAACTGCTTTTTCAAGTCTGAGATTTCGCCATCCTTTTGATTGATTTCTTGTTCTAGCACTTCATCTTGATTTTGATCAGTAGCCTCAGCGGTAAAATTATCTTCCACATATGCGATCGGCTTCTTACTAAGTGAAGTGGCCATTGCGAACAGATCGTATCCAAGAAACGGAAGAACAACAAGCATAACCGTAGCGATAAACGCGAGCGGCAAGAGAAAACCGTGGATGATACGTTCTTTCCATGAACTCTTCTGTCGCTTTCGCATTCCCCTCACCCCTTAGCCGTTTCTTGCAAGCATATACGCACGTACGGTATTCAAATCATCTAGCTCATTTTGTTCAATCATTTTCATATCGTGATAAAACTCTTCTTTTCTCGTCTCTTTGATTGACTGCCACGTTTTCTCTTCTCTTACTTTAGAAGCAAGCGTGTCCTGCTGCTCACTCACTTGATGTTCAACTTGAATCAGCTGATTTCTTTTCTGGTTGAGCTGCCCCTCAAGATAGGTAATATGCTCTTCTTCCTTAAGAAGATCTATAATGGAAACCCCTTCTTGTTGACGCTCTTCCAGTCTCTGACGCATGGAAAGAACCGCTTGCTCAAGATCACGCAGGGAACGTTCGATATCCACTTGTGCTTTGAGTGATTCAGCCATTTCTAGCTGTGCCTGTGATTTTTCATTTTCTTTTACATCCAAAATTCGTTGAAATGGGAAGTGAAAAGCTGCGATGGTTAGTCATCCTTTCCAAATCGGGATAAAAGCCAGTCCTGACTTTCTTCAAATGAAGCTTGATCATCAATGCCCTGCTTAATATATTTCTCAATCTCCGGGTGAATTGAGATTGCTTTATCAATATTGCTGTTCGTTCCAGCTTTATAAGCGCCAATATTAATAAGGTCTTCAGAAGAAACATACACAGCAAGAAGTCGCTTAAATTCTTCTGCAGACTTCATATGCTTTGGAGTCACAATTTCTTTCATCACACGGCTAACACTCTCTGAAACGTTAATCGCTGGATATTGGCCTTTTTGAGCGAGCTTCCGATCCAAGACAATATGCCCATCTAGAATCCCTCGCACCGCATCTGCAATCGGTTCGTTCATATCGTCACCATCAACAAGAACAGTGTAAAAAGCTGTAATCGATCCCTGTTCAGCTGTGCCAGATCGTTCTAACAATTTGGGTAAAAGAGCAAATACGCTTGGCGTATATCCCTTACTAGTTGGTGGCTCTCCAATTGCCAGCCCAACTTCCCTCTGTGCCATGGCAAAGCGTGTCACAGAATCCATCATTAGCATGACGTTCTTTCCTTGATCACGAAAGAACTCTGCGATCGACGTTGCCGTAAGCGCTCCTTTGATCCGCTGTAGTGGGGGTTGATCAGATGTTGCCACAACGACAACCGATTTTTTAAGCCCCTCTTCACCAAGATCACGCTCAATAAAATCCCTTACTTCCCGTCCTCGTTCACCGATCAAGGCGATCACATTCACATCGGCTTCTGAATTTCGAGCCGCCATTCCCATTAACGTACTTTTTCCAACGCCACTTCCGGCAAAAATACCGATACGCTGTCCTTGACCGACTGTTAACAGCCCATCAATAGCGCGAACACCAAGCTGAAAGGGTGTCGTAATGCGCGGACGCGTCATTGGATTTGGTGGCTTTCGATTTGTGGATACAGCCTTCAGTCCACCAGGGAGATCCGAGTAATCAAGAGGTCTGCCGCGCCCATCGAGAATCGTTCCAAGGAGTGAATAGCCCACTTTCACTTCAAGTGGCTGTCCTGTCGCCACCACAAGGCAACCTGGACCAATTTCTGATAGGTCATGCATCGGCATGAGCAGAACACGATTTTCGCGAAAGCCAACTACTTCTGCTTCAATTGGTTCCTTTGATGGTCCTGGATAAAGGTAGCAAAGCTCACCAATTTTAACCTCTGGACCAAGTGATTCGATCGTTAGCCCAATAACCTGTGTCACCTTGCCATACTTCTGGACCGTTTCCATCGAATGAAGCTGCGAAAGATATGGCTCAACATTAATGCTCATCGACAGTTCGCTCCTCAAACATAGCAAGCAGCTGTTTCTTCATCTCAGAAAGCTGGCTGTTAATCGAAATATCGTACGACCCGCTCGGCGTATGAACAAGTCCTGAACCGACTTCCAAGTCACTCATCGGCACAAGCTTTAAGCTCGCATTCACATCAAGTTGTTTTTCAAGCTCGTCAACCATTGGTATCACATGCTGATAATCTTCTGTTGAAACTTGAACAATGACTTCTCCACGATCCTTTACTTTCTTTAGCGTATCTTTCACCATGCCAAGCAGCGTCTCTGGATTTTGTTCCATTTCTTTTAAAATGATTTTCTTCGCAATGGCTGTGCTTAGCGATAGAAGAAACGGTTCAGCATCCTGAATTAATTCTTCCTTCTTGTCATAAGCGCCCTTTACCATGTGTTCCATTTCCTTCTTCTTTTCATCGAGCTCGAAATGAATTTGCTGCATGCCTGCTTCATAACCCGCTGCATATCCGCTTTCTTCTGCTTCTCGATACGTTTTCTTCGTGATTTCCTGCCACTCAAGCTCTTTTTGTTCCTGCTTCTTCTCAAGATTTTGATGAACGTTCGCTTCTTCATCTCCAAGTCTTGTTCGAATGGTATGATAAAGATCTTCTAGCCGGATCATCATCTCAAGAAGCTGCGATTTCTTTTCTTCAATTGTAGTAGTACGAGAAGGCAATATGCGATTTCGCTTTGGCTCTGCGACCGTTCGCTGCTCAATTACTTTCGGAACGGCTCGCTTCTCTCCAGAGGTTTTTCTGATGATATTAGACAATCAGATCATCTCCTCCACCGCGTGCAATCATGACATCACCTGTTTCTTCAAGGTAACGGATGACAGAAACGATGCGTGTTTGCGCTTCTTCCACTTCACGAAGCCTAAGTGGCCCCATCAATTCGATCTCTTCTTTCACCGTATCTACCCGGCGGTTAGACATGTTTCGGAAAATTGTATCCTTCACATCGTCACTCGCTACCTTAAGCGCTATAGAAAGATCTTCATCTTTTACTTCACTAATGACGAGGCGAATGGATCGGTCATCAAGCGTAACAATGTCTTCAAAGACAAACATCCGCTTCTTAATTTCTTCTGCTAGGCTTGGATCATCTTTCTCAAGCGAGCTAAGAATTGTTCTTTCCGTACTTCGATCAACGCTGCTTAGAACTTGAACTATTGATTCCACACCACCAGTAAACGCATAGTCCTGCGAACCGCTAGCGTTAAGCTTACCTTCAATGATCTTTTCAAGCTGACTAATCACTTCTGGTGAGGTACTATCCATCAGCGCAATTCTTCTTGCTACATCTGCCTGACTTTCTTGAGGTAGCGAGGATAAAATTTTGGAAGATTGCTTCGCATCAAGATAAGATAAGACAAGAGCGATCGTTTGGGGATGCTCCTGCTGTAAAATGTTTAGAATTTGATCAGGATCTGCTTTTCTTGCGAATGCAAATGGCTTCACCTTTAAATTGATGCTTAAGCGAGACAAAATTTCTTCTGCCCTTTTCGGCCCTAGCGCTTGCTCAAGGATATGTCTTGCGTATTCAATTCCTCCGACGGCAATGTAATCCTTTGCTTTTACCATCTGGATAAACTCATCCACGACGGCTTCTCGCTCATCGGGCTCAACTTTGCGAAGCTCTGAAATGCCAAGCGCAAGCTGATCAATTTCCTTCTCAGATAAGTGTTTAAATGTTTGAATCGAAAGGTCAGCACCTAAAGAAGTGAGAAGGATCGCTGCTTTCTGAGTTCCTGTTAATTCTTCTAAACTACTCACCATCCAATCCCCCTACTCTTCGTTCATCCATAGTCTTAGTAGTTTCACAAACTCTTCCGGATCATTTTTTGCGAGAGTTTCAATTTCATCTTTTCCAATTAGTGCATCAGGTGTCATATCCACTTCACGTTCTTCTTTTTCCCTCGGCAAGTAGTGATCCTCTGGTACACTGTACGCCTGTTCAAATTCCATGAAGTCGTCCTCATCCTTATTTCCTTTTCGGCGGAAGAGAAGAATGATTCCACCAATTAGAAGAATACCAACTCCACCAGCTACCGCATAAATCACCCAGCTTGGAACACTGTCTAGAACAGAAGAAAAGATGTCTGGCTTTGGCTCTTCATAGTCCGCACGCCCTCTAAATTCATTCGCAAATACAGAGATACGTTCTTCAAGAGCAGCATCCTCAAGCGGAACATCACTTTCACTCAAAGACGTACGGACAACATTTTTGAGCACAGTGCGAATATCTTCTATATGAGCTGCTGTTAAACTAGTCATATCGTCAGCGACAGGTGGCTCTACACCAACGTTAATTGTAATATCATCAATCATATAAGGGCTTTCTTCGATCTCTTTATGAATACGATTCACTTCACGATTGATGCGATCTTCTACTTTTTCATAAGAGCCGTCGCCCTTGGCATCTGGGTCATCTGCATTATAGTTTGGAATCTCGCCTTCATCTGTACCCGTTCCATCCTGGGCAGCAGCTTGATCACCGGAATAGGATTCCATGATTTTCTCAACGCTAATATCAATGCCTTCACCTGTTTCTTCATCAACAGGTTCGACAAGATCTTCCGTGCGCTTTTCTTTTGTGAAATCCACGCTAGCCATTACAGAAACAACCACTTTATCTTGTCCGAGAATCATGCCAAGCATTTGCTGTAATTCTTGCTGCATGTCTTTTTCGATGCCGTTACGAATGTCCTCTTGCTGCTGATAAGCGGATAAAGTTGTATCAACGCCGCCACTTTCGCCGTAATCAAAAGCAGTTCCGTTCTGGTCCATGATGACAATGTTTTCAACAGGGAGATTCGGAACACTTTTACTTATAAGATGATAAAGGCCTGTGATTTGGCCCTGGTCAAGCTGAGCACCAGGATCCCTCGTAAGGACGATCGAGGCAGAAGCTGTCTCACCTGTTTCATCAAGCCAAACACTTTCAGCCGGTAGAGTAATCATCACTTTTGATTCCTGAATACCGCCAATTTGTTCAATTAAATAACTCAGTTCATTTTGCATCGCATCTCGCTCTACAACATCGAATTGGCGATCTGTCATCCCCATGCCCATGTTTTCACTAAAGATGCTGTAGTTAACGTTACCGCTTTTTGGAATACCCTCAGCCGCTAGACTTACTTTTAAATCAGACGCCTGATCCTTTGGCACGCTGATCGTGGTTCCATCCGCTGAAACTTCTACCGGAATTCCCTTCTGCTCAATGGCCCCTTTGATCTCACCAGCTTCTGTCGGCGTTAAATTAGAATAAATCGGCGTTAAATTAGGTTTAGACATCCAAAAAACAAGGAATAGAAGCAGAAGAAGAGTGACCAGAAAAGTCCCTCCGATGAGCCATTTGGTTTTCGTTGAATAGCTACCCCATGTTTCTTTCCAGCGACTTGTAAAATTTAGTAGTTGTTGGTTCATCTCTTATCCATCCCTGACATACTACATTTGCATACGCATGATTTCTTGGTATGACTCAATAACCTTATTTCTCACTTCTACCGTTAAATTTAGAGATAGTGAGGCTTTTTGTGCTGCAAGCATAACCTCGTGAACATCCTGAACTTCTCCAGTCACAAGCTTATTCGTCATCTGTTCAGATGCCACTTGATTGTTGTTCACCTGTTTGATCGCATCCTGAAGCATCTGACCAAAATCAGCCGTTGCTTCACCCGAAGTAACCTGAGACTTCGCTTGTGTTGGAAGCTGCTGAAGTGCACTAATTGTGTTCATAAGATCCTCCTATGCCCGACCATTACTTACCAAGTTCGAGCGCTTTCATATACATACTTTTGGTTGCGTTTAACGCTGTTACGTTCGCTTCATAGGAACGAGATGCTGACATCATATCAACCATTTCTTTCACCATATCCACGTTTGGCATTTCCACATAACCTTCTTCATTCGCATCGGGATGAGCGGGATTATAAACAAGTTTATTAGGAGCATTATCTTCTTTAATGTTCGACACTTTCACTCCTGTTGGCGCTTTGCCATTTCCCATTGCGGCTTGAAGCTTACTCTCGAACGAATTTTCCTTAAGCTCTACCACTTTTCGCTTGTATGGCTGCCATTCCCCATCGACGAGCTCAGAGCGAGTCGTTTCAGCGTTTGCGATATTGGACGAAACAACATCCATTCTAAGACGGTTTGCAGTTAAAGCTGAAGCACTCGTATTGAACCCATTAAATAAATTCATATGATTTAGCTCCCTCTAATTGCTGTCTGTAAATCACGGAACTGGCTGTTGGTCTTTTCAACCATCGCATTGTACCAGAGTTGATTTTTGGCAAGTTCGGCCATTTCAACATCCGTGTCGACGTTATTGCCATTTGATTGATTAAGTGTATTTTGATCCGTTTTGACAACGGTCTTTGATGCATTATTTTCGTTACTAAAAGGGACGTGTTTGGGGTTGGATTTGTAGCTCTGCAGATTCTTTGTTGCATCCTGCAGGGTGTCTTGAAATGAAACGGTTTGACGTTTGTAATTAGGGGTGTCAACATTTGATATATTTGATGTGATAGTACGCTGCTGCACCATCGACGCATTCAATGCTTGTTCAAGCGGTCTAATCGATTGAAAAACGTTCACGAAGCTTTTCACACTCCTTGTATAAAACTGTTTTTAAAGTTAAAAAATGGATACAAAACCATAGTTATACTCATTCGACAATTTTTTCGTTAGTGATAGCATAGCATTGTCAAAAATAATAGTAAATGAGTGTTTTAACCTAAAAAACGACTTTTTTCACTTAATTTTCCCATATTTAAACGGTATAATAGAGTTACAAAATTCAATGTACGCGTTCGATAGTACTACGATGGGAGCGAAATAATGTTTAAAGGCATGTATACGGCAACATCCGGTATGATGGCAAGTGAGCGAAAGCAACAATTCTTAACGAATAATTTATCAAATGCCGAAACACCGGGCTTCAAACAGGATGAAGCAACCTTCCGTTCCTTCCCTGAATATCTACTAAAAGAAAGAAATACGAACACACCTACCCCTAACTCTTCCATTGGCACTCTTCAACAAGGCGTCTATACACAAGAAGGCATTCCTAATTTCTCAAACGGTTCCCTTAAAGAAACGAGCAAACAAACAGACATGGCTCTCAACGATGAGAACCTTCCAATTGATGCAGAAACCGGTAAAAAAGGCCTACTTTTATTCGGTGTTCGCCTTGAAGATAATGACATTCGCTATACACGAAATGGAAATTTCTCAGTAAATGAAGATGGATTTCTAACTACGAGCGAAGGATACCAAGTTCTTGGGGAAGATCTTCAGCCAATTCAACTCAATGATGATTCTTTTACAATGACCGACGATGGAACAATTCGTGAAAGAAACGGAAATGAGCAACAAATATGGATTGGCTATACGGGCGATCCATCCAAGCTAGCACAGCAAGGAAATGGTGTCTTCGAATGGGAAGGTAATGAAAATGATGCACCGAGAAATATCCAGACGACAGACATCAACCAGTACGCCGTTAAGCAAGGATTTCTCGAAGGATCGAACGTTGATATGACGACCACGATGACCGATATGCTGAATACTTATCGTTTATATGAAGCAAACCAAAAAGTACTACAAACTTATGATCAAAGCATCGACAAGTCAGTCAATGATGTTGGTCGCGTTTACTAGGAGGGTTACGATTGAATATCCAGATGGCCACAGCCTCTTCTTCACTTAGTCAGACACAAAAGAAAATAGATACAATCGCAAATAATATTGCGAACGTGAATACAGCAGGGTACAAAAGCCGTGAAGCGACGTTTCAAAATCTATTAACTCAAACGTATGCGAACCAAACAGGTGAGGCGACGGAGCCTGGAAGAGAAACACCAGAAAATCTTCGAGTTGGTTTCGGCTCAAAAATCGGCTTAACAACCCTTCGTAATGAACAAGGATCAGCACAAGAAACTGGCAGAGATCTTGACGTCATGCTTGAAGGAGAGAACGTCTATTTCCGAACTCAAAATGGTGATAGTATTCACTACACAAGGGACGGATCATTCGAACTACAAAATCAGAATGGGACTTTGTCACTCGTGAATAGTAGCGGTAACCCGATTCTAGACACGAGCGGAAATGCGATTACATTTAACAGCGATCCGGCTAAACTTGCCATCTCTGATACTGGAGAAATTGTGGCGACGGATGCAACTGGAAATGAACAAACCTATCAACTTAGCATCGTCAAGATTAATCGGCCCGAGGCTCTCACCAATGTGGGAGGAAATGAATTCTCTCTTCAAGATAATGAGCAGCTTGAGCTTGTCGCTCCTGGGGAAGAATTTAAAACGAGACAGGGATTTCTCGAAATGTCGAACGTTGATCTAGCGAACGAAACGACCGAGATGATCTCAACCCAGCGGTTACTTCAATTCCAGAGCCAGGCGATAAAGATGGCCGATGAAATGATGGGACTTGCGAATACGATTAAGAGATAAATGAACTAGATAACCAAAACCCCTCTCACAAATGTGAGAGGGGTTTTGGTTATCTAAGAAAGTCTAATAGAGAAGGCTGAATGATCTTGGCACTTGCCGCAAGGGAGGCCTGATAGACGCTTTCTTCCGTTTTAAGTTTCATGATGGATTCCGCAAGATCCACATCTTCATTTTTAGAAAGGAATGATTGAACGGCTAGATTCTCATCCTTCAGACGCTGGTTCATACTTTCCACTCGAGATTGACGAGCGCCCATACCGGTCCAGCTTGTCAGAACCTGTTCTGCGCCTTCTTCTATTTTTCCAAGGACGGTATTCATGCCTTCTTTATCTCCACTTGATAATGCCGTAGAAAATTCATCAAGTACTTTGAATAAATTTACCTGACCATCAAATACTTCCCCCGCATTAACGTTAATCTTCACATCGCTAAATGGAGAAATTCGCTGATTGATGGACTGGTTATCAAAAGATACATTCCCATCCTGGTCAATTCCGACGGGTTGATCCGTTTTCTGTCCATTAAAGATGTATTTTCCATCAAGTTTCGTATTGGCTAAACCTTTGAGTTCTTCCATTAACTGCTTAAATTCTTTTGCCATTGTTTCCAGCTCTTGAGCTGAATTTGTGCCATTCGAAGCCTGTACGCCAAGCTCACTAGCTCGCTGCATCAAGTTCGAAATACTACTAAGCGATTGTTCCGTCATCTCCATCCATGACATCGCATAATCGGTATTCCTCTCATACTGTTCATTATCAGCCAGCTGCGACGATAGCTTCAGTGATTTTTCCGTACCCATTGGGTCATCAGATGGCTTGTTGATACGGGTACCAGTCGAAACCTGCTGATTGGCTTTTTCGAGATTGGTAAGGTTTCGATTCATTTGTGTCACCATGTTACTTGATAACATTTGTTGAGTAATTCGCATTCGATAACTCCTTCTCCGGCTAGACGCCCATCCGGTTAATAATCACATCTAGAAGTTCATCAGTCGTACTAACATATCGTGCTGCAGCGTTATAAGCATGTTGGAACTGAACGAGGTTGGCCATTTCTTCATCAAGTGAAACACCGCTGATTGACATTCGATTGTTATTGATGGACTGAAGAACGGACTCATGATTATTCACCGTACGCTCAGAAGACTGCGCATTTGAGCCAAGACGTGAAACAAGCGTGCTATAAAAATCGTTGACACTCGTTTGTACCTTATCGTTAGATCCAGAGATATCAAACGTAAAGCTCTGATCTTTCAAATTGCTGATCGCCATTGCAATGTCACCATTGCTCGGAGCATCGTTTCTTGAAGAGGCGCCAAGCGTAGCAGGATTCGCTTTCACGTCTTTCGTGATGGTCGTTTGTTCAAGAAACGTGTTTCCAGTCCCATTCGTGTCAAAGAGGGGCTTACCTTGTTGCATTGTTCCATCTGCATTTCTAACCAACGAAAACCCTGAAGATAACAATTCATTCATTCCTGAAGTATGAACGGTTTTCCCACTTGCATCGACCGTATCTTGTCCTTTAACAAGCTGTTCAAACATTCCGTTCAGGTCATTTTTAAGCTGATTTGTTGTCGTAAGGGAATCTTGAATGCCCTTCAATTTCCCGCCAGTAGGATTAGTTTGATCAAACGTAACCGACATTTCTCCATTCGGTTGTTTTTGAACGTTAACGTCGATAAGACCGGATAATTCATCAATAAGCTGATCGCGATGATCCATTAAGTCGTTCGCGTTTCCGTTCTTCACGATTTCTTTATTTAAACTATCAATCTGAGAATTGATTGAGCTGATTTGGTCTTTTACAGCTGCTTGTTGTTTACTTAAACTATCTGCTACGTTTGTTAGTCCTGATTGAAATGACTTCGCTTGATCAAGAAGCTCTTCAGCTCGACTGACAACAACGGATCTGGCTGCGTTACTATCTGGATTCGAAGCGAGATCTTCCCACCCTGACCAAAATCGATCCAATGAAGCGCTTAGTCCATTTTCTCCTGGCTCACCCGATAACGCTTCGATCTGCTGCAGCGTATCTAGCTTCATAGATTCAGAACCTAGCATGGCGTTCCGCTCGCGGTATTGACCATCGAGGTACTCGGAACGAATTCTTTCAATCGATTGAACACTTACACCAGTACCAAGCTGAGAGGAAACACTTCCTGTTTGATAGGAATAAGGGAGGGCAGAAGTTGACTGCATATCAACACGCTGTCTTGAATACCCAGGTGTATTTGCATTCGATATGTTATGACCTGCCGTTGTTAAAGCAGCCCGCTGCGTATATAAACTTCTTTTCCCAATTTCTAAACCATGAAATGTTGATGTCATGCTTTCACGTCCCTTTCCTCACCTGATCTGTCAGGCCTTTGTATCAAAGTAACCTCTTGGTGCTGCTGTCTTCTTTTGATTGGGCCTGCCGTAAGTGATCGATTGTTCTCTCGGAGTCGTCAAATGACCGATCATATGGTGAATAAAAGCCATTGCGTCTTTCAAGAGCTCCTCATTCTGTTCATTTAATCCTTTTAGCTTCTCCGCTTGCTGCTTTAACTCGTTGGCTCTACTTTCGACCATTCGTTTGACAGCTGGGCTAAGCTTACCCAATACTTCTTTGAGCGTTTGCTCCTGATCTCCTGCAAGTTCAGAGGTTAGCTGCTGGCGTTGTTCTTCTAATAAATTCAACTGGAGAAGAAGATCTTTTTCACTCTTCATAATATCTGTTAAACTCTCCAAGTCCCGTTCAATAATCGCTTCATGCTTCCGTTCAGATAGCGGTATTAATATCTCATGCAATTGAATCATTTCGCTCAAAACCGTAATTAATTTTTGCCCCATCGTGCCGCCTCCTGTTAGAACCACTGATCAAACAGCTTTTCCGCTGTTTTTTGACTGTCGACACGATACGTACCGTCTTCTATCTGCTTCTTTATTGCGGTTACTTTGGCTTCACGCTCTTGTTCCGTTTTCATGTCGTATAGTTCTCTCGCTTTGTTTGAGATTTGAAGCTCATCTTCTCGAGGAGCCTTTTTGACCTGCTCCACTTTCGTAACAGGATTATGCTTCTGGTAAGGGTTTACAATAGGTGGTGCTGACGGTTTATTTACATTCATATCCGGTCACCTCTTTCCGACAATTTATAATACTACTCCTATTCTATTATTCGTACCCTAATTTGAGGATTATACCGTTATTATCGGAAAATTTCTTAAAAAGTTAACCGCTTACTGAATTTTAAAGTCCGTTACAAGAACACGCTCTACTTTTCCATCTTGTAGAACAGTATTAATCTCTGCTTGAACTGCTAAGGTAAACTGCTTCAGACCCTCTGAACCCTTGAGATCTTCTTTCGATAAACCAGCCAGTATCGAAATAACGATAGCTTTTAATTCAGGGTTACGTACTTCTAACTCCTTGTAACTTTTTTCGTTATCCGCAAGTAAATTTAATTGAACAACCGCATAGTTTTCTGAAGATAAATTTGTTGTTAATGGTTCCATACTGTAACTTCTTTCTGCCAGTTCTTCCGCAGTTGGTTCCTTCTCCTGCTGTGCAATCACTTCTTTTAAATTGATATCAAGAAAAAGCACGGCTGCTATCGCTCCTGCACCAACGATTCCTAGTGCCGCTAGGAGGATAATTACGACTCGTTTCACCTTATCCACCCCATTATGTTAATTCTGAACATTATATGGAAGAATCAAAACCTCAACACGACGGTTCTTCGCTCTTCCTTCTTGTGTTTGATTGGTCGTCACCGGCCGATACTCTCCATAACCTGTAAAACTAAATAGCTTTGGGTTTAACTTATTATTTTCTAATAGCTCTGTCATAAAATTCAGCGCTCGTTCAGAGCTCAAATGCCAGTTTGATTCATATTGAGACGTTTTAATGGGCCGATCATCCGTATGACCTGTAACAGTAATACGACGAGGTGGATCTGTCACAAGAAGAGAAGAGATTTCCTTCGCAAGCTCCTTCGCATTTCCGGTTAAATCAGCTTTCCCACTTTTAAATAATGCAGCTTCTTTAATCGTAATCAATAGGCCCTCTTCGGTTAATTTCGTTTGAAGGAACGAGTCGAGTTCTTGATCTGCGATATACTCATCAATTCGCCCTTTAAGCGCTTCAAGCTTATTCAGATCCTGCTCTAGCTTTTCTTCCTCCCGCTCTTCTTCCTTCTCGTCATTCTCATCCGGGTCTTCGTCTTCTGTTAACCCGACGAACGATCCATCCTGTGGCTGCATTGTTGAAGGCTCACTTTCCATGATTCCAGTTCCGCCATTCAACACTTCTTCAAAAGATTGGGTGATCGCTTCATATTTCTTTACATCAACCGTACTTGCCGCAAAAAGAACGATAAACAACGCGAGAAGAAGAGTGAGCATATCTGCGTAAGGAATGAGCCAGCTTTCGTCAACATGTTCTTCATGCTCCTCATGCCGTTTCTTACGCATCAGCGCCTACCCCTTCTCCTACTCCGGCCTCATTTCCTTTCTTCAGTTCTTCCAGGTTACGATCTTTACTTGGTAAATAGACAAGTAGTTTATCCTCAACCATTGTAGGGGAAGCGCCAGATTGAACAGCTAGCAATCCTTCTAACATAATCATCTTAATGTGCGCTTCTGCGCTTGATTTACGCTTCAGCTTATTCGCAAACGGATGCCAGAGCACATACCCTGTGAAGATCCCAAACAACGTTGCAATAAAAGCTGCCGCAATCGACTTACCAAGAAGCTCCATATCTCCAAGATGACTAAGCGCAGCAACAAGCCCAACAACAGCCCCGAGTACTCCAAGCGTAGGAGCGTATGTACCCGCTTGTGTAAAAATACCCGCTCCCATTTTGTGGCGGTCTTTCATCGCTTCAATGTCTTCTACTAGAATTTCCTCAATCGCTTCATGAGAATGCCCGTCGATCACCATTTGAAAGCCACGTTTCAAAAAAGGATCCTCGATTTTCTCAAGACTATTTTCAAGTGAAAGCAATCCTTCACGTCGAGCAACCGTTGCCCATTCACGAAACATTGGAATCAGCTCTTTTTCGGTTACAAGCTTTTGATTTGAGAAAATAATTTTTAACAGCGTTGGAAACTTCTTAATTTCATAGAATGGAAAAGCGATTAATAAGGCCGCTGCTGTCCCAACAAAAATGATGACGAGGGCAGCGGGGTTTAATAGAGCTGCTGGATTCGCTCCTTTTAGAATAAGTCCTCCTATCAGAACGAAAAAGCCAAGCAGTACTCCAAACAGAGATGTTTTTTCCATTGCATTCACCCTCTTTGTTTCTCGTTATTTCATTTGTTCCATTGCTTCTTTCCACGTGTTGCGGAAATCTTCAGCTAATCCCTCTATCTCTTTTAACTTACCTAAATCATTTGCTATATTAGCTGAAACGAGCTCCGAAATCATATACTCATAGAGTGGATCGAGCGATGACGATAGTTCAATTTCCATGTTCAACGAACTCCGAAGCTCCTGAAGAATGTTTTGCGCTTTAATGATGTTCGTATTCTTCGCTTCTATGTTCTTCTTTTCCATCGCCATCGCTGCAAGACGAATAAACTTAATGCATCCGTTGTACAGCATTAATGTTAATTCCTGTGGAGATGACGTTGTCACTGCATTCTGCTGGTACGTTTGATAAGGATTTTTCATTGCCATATCCGTTCCTCCTATTTACGCTGATCGAAAAATGCGCCGTCGCTGTAAGCCTGTCCGCTCTTATACTTACTCGTAGCTGATTTGCTCTGCTGAAATCGTCTCATCTGATCTGAAAAAGCAGCATAGAGCTCAGAAAGCTTTGGTTGAATGGTTTCTTCAAGACCACTTAGTTGCTCAAGTAAATGCTTCTCATCCTCTGACCACTGATCTCCTTCATTTTTCATAGCTAGATCAAGCAATTTAATCGTCTCTTCTCGACGGTTAATCATATGATTAATCCCCTCAAGCTGATTTAGTTCATTATCATCCATCGAAGGATTCAATTCTTCAAGCGATTTTGCAATTTGATTTGTCACAACGTGCATCTGATTTAGTGCATCAATTCTTCTCATCTTCTACATCCCACCAAATAAGTTTTGTTGTACCCACATACTTTGTTGATTCATTTTATCCATTGCCGTTTCCATTGCCGTAAACTGTTTCCAGTAACGACTTTCAATTGTCGCAAGCTTATCTTCCCATGTATTCATTTGCTCATCTAAGTTTTTTAATCTCGTTGTTAGAAAACTACTATCAATGAGTGTTCCCGGCGTTCCAGCCTTCTTCCCAAGCTGATCGATGCCTTTGTTGACGCTATCGTAAAGCCGGTCACCAATACCATCAGTCCCACTCGTAAACAAATTCATTACTTCTTCAGGCTTCTGTTCAAGTGCGCTCTTTAGCTTCGCCTCATCAATAAATAGCTTCCCGCCATCTTGATAAGCGCCGGTGTTAATTCCGATTTGCGAAAGCATATTTAGCTCACCGGAAGGAACACCGCTTACAGGAGACATCCAGGCATTACGCAAATCACTTACAATGCCTCGAACGGTCGAATCGCTTTGAAGTAACCCGCTTTTCGCTTTTTCTTCCCAAAGCTCAATTTCTTTATCCGTTAAATCTTCTCGCTGCGCATCCGTTAGTGGTGGAAAATCTCGATACTTCTTTTCCGTTAATAGCGTCTGCGTTTTATCAACGAACTCGTTGTACTTCTCAACGAACGATTTAATCATATCGAACGGCGCCTGGGTGTCACTTTGAACGGATACAGTTGCTGTTCCTTTCTGAACGAGATCGAGCTTCAGGTTATTAATCGTTGTCGCATTTGTTTTCAGGTTATCGACAGTAATTCCATCAAACGTAACAGAACCGTACTTTCCCTGAGCTGCATTCGCTGCACCACCGAGGATACGATTTTCTATATTTGTGTCGCTAAACCCGCTTAGCGTAAACGATTCATCTCCACCCATCGCTTTAGATGAAATGAAAAAGCGCGACGTTGTATTATCGAAGCTCGCTCTCATACCGAGCGATTCACCTGTGCCATCATCTACAGCACCAGCGATTTTTTCAGCAAAGCTTTTGAACGTATCAGAAGCGGTAATGTTGATCGATGCCGTTTGACCTTTGCTGTTCGTTATCTGAAACGATGCTGTCTCAGTTGATTTCAACACTTTATCTGTTCCTTTTGCTGCTGTGCCTGCATCATTCATAATCGCCTGTCCAGAAGTTAGCTTCGCACTTTGCGCTAGCTCATTCACCGTTACGTCATAGGAACCTGCTAGCGAGGCCGATGTTGCCGTTGCTTTTACAGCTGTACTAGATGAAGTCGATTTATACGCATTGTAGCCAGACTGCAAACGCATCGATGAAGCTGCAGTTCGCATATCAGACATCATTGTATTTAGCTCACGGTACGAATCCTTTTGCCACTCGTACGTTTGTTTTTGTTGAGATAGCTTATCGAGCGGAACCCGTTCCGCCGTCATCAGATCTTTCACCATCTGATCGATATCCATTCCCGTCGCTAAGCCGGAAATCCTCATGAACATCTCCTCCGTTCATTCCTCTTATTCATACTATCGGCAGGGGAACCTAAGAGTTTAAGGTGTAATTAGACCTAAATAAAGAACTCTCAACTTGAGAGTTCTAGAGAAGTTATATTTTTTGATCGACTAGAAAACCGAGTAGTTCAGCTGTGGCCGCATAGCGATCAAGAAATTTTTTAGAAGGAATTTCTTTTAACACCTCGTCCGTGTTCGTGTCGATGATTTGGACGTAGTATTCATTTAATTTATCGTGAAGCTGGAATTTGAGGTTTGTTTTTGCAGGTTCTATAAAGTCATTGAGTTCTTTTAATCGAGTAACCAAAGCTTCTTTTGTAAATAAAATTTCTTCACTATCAGTGTTTTGGGGACTTTGGGGCTCAGTTGGAATTTCCGTTTGTTTTATGTGGGGTATCATCACCGAAGTAGGTGGAATTTTGGATACTTCCATCGTGTTCTCTCCCTATCTAAGGAGGCCAGGTTCTACCCTTTTGATGTTAACGTTGTTCCCGAGATGAGGTTGAACCGATTGCTCCAGCATTTTAATAAGGTCATTGGATTGATTTTCAGCTTGATTCATAGCAGTTTTCGTCAGGGATGTTTGGACTTGCTGTTGGACTTTGGATTGGTTTAATACGATTGAAAGGGCAGCTATATCTATAGAGCGTCACTCCTTTTTATAGAAAAAGACCTTAGAAGAAGATCTAAGGTCTTTCGGTGAATTTAGTTAATTAACGAAGAAGTTGAAGAACTTGTTGTGGAGCCTGGTTGGCTTGTGCCATCATTGCCTGTGCTGCTTGAGCCTTGATGTTTTCCTTCGTCATTGTCATCATTTCTTTTGCCATGTCTACGTCACGGATGCGAGATTCCGCAGCTGTTAGGTTTTCGGAAGATGTATTAAGGTTGTTGATTGTATGTTCTAAACGGTTTTGATATGCACCAAGCTTTGATCTTTCAGAGGAGACGTTATTTATAGCACTATCTAGAGCATCAATAGCATCCGATGCACCTTTAGTTGTCGTAACGTCAATATTACTAATTCCTAAAGAAGAAGAACTAGCATCATTAAATGACATACTAATTTTCTGACCAGAATTTGCACCTGTTTGAATGGATAACGCTACCCCAACATCTACTGTTGTTGAGCCGGCAGATTTAGCAGTGAAAGATAAGCCTTTACCATCTCCTGAATTAAGGGTTACTTTGTTTCCATCGATAACCATTGCTCCTGAAATATCATCACCATCTGGATCACTTAATGTACTTACAGCGGCATTTGAACCATTTGAATTAACCAGAGTTGTCCAATCATCTGTAGAAGTTACAATGCCAGCTACATCTGCTGAAATACTAAGAGAAGCATTATTCCCTACATCAGTAGATGAAATTTCAAAATTTCCAGAATCATTGATTTTCGCTTCCACACCAGAAATAGTGTTCATTTTATCAATTACATCCTGTACAGTATCTGTACTAGCAACATTCACATCAGTACCATTCACAGTAATTTTACCTGCTCCATTAACTGTATCTGTAGCATTCGCTGTTCCTGCACTTACATTCTGAGCAGCTGTAGCAAGTGATGTAATAGTTACGTCAAAAGTTCCAGACTTAGTATCACCGGTACTCGAAGCACTTGAAACAATGCTTCCATTACCTACGCTAAGGCCTGAATCTCCATTCAATATTTTTTTATTGTTAAACTCTGTATTACTAGCAATTCGATCAACTTCTTCTGTTAATTGAGTAATTTCTTTTTGAAGACTTTCTCTGTCATCAGCGGTATTCGTATCACTTGCTGCTTGTACAGAAAGCTCTCTCATTCTTTGGAGCATTTCTTGAGTTTCACCAAGTGCACCTTCTGCAGTTTGAATCATAGAAACGCCATCTTGTGAATTGCGACTCGCCTGATCTAAACCACGAATTTGCCCACGCATTTTCTCTGAAATGGAAAGACCTGCCGCATCGTCCCCAGCTTTATTAATACGAAGACCTGAAGACAACTTTTCCATTGAACTACTAGCCGCATTCTGGTTTACACCCATTTGACGATACGTGTTTAAAGCTGAAATATTATGATTAATAATCATCCCTAAATCTACCTCCATGTAATTGGTTTTATCAAGAAAATCCACATCCGTTTGGACTTCCTAACACCACTATTATCGGCAGGGGTTTTTAGATGTTTAATAGTTTTCTGAAAAATAATTAGAAAAACTTGGATTGGTGTCACATTCTAGCGGTAGCCATCGTATTGCTAATGTTTTAGTCCTAAAATGGAGAGTCATTCTTAAAACATAAAAAAAGAACCGACGCCTTATGACTTCGGTCCTTTTGAACTGTTACTCTTCTGAAACTCCTTCAAATCCTCTAAGCTAAACTCCTGCATCGCCGCAAGCTTATTCTCCGATTGAATCGCTTCATATACTTCTTTTCGGTGGATGGCGATATTCTTTGGCGCTTCTACACCAAGCTTCACCGTGTCACCTTCAATGCTAATAATCTTGAGTTCAATCTCATCGTTAATGACAATCGATTCGCCCTTTTTACGTCCGAGTACAAGCATTTACTCCCCCTCCTCTGTCGTTACTTGCTTTAAAAGAGGTTCTTTGATGCCATACTCCTGCTTCAGTACGAGCTGCTTTCCTGTGTGTTCCGCTGTATTAAAGATGAGCGGAGCTTTTAGATTCATCGTTGCGTCTTTTAATGATCCTTGAACAGTAAGAATCGAGAGTACGAGTGCATGGGATGGATCGGTTAGATTGAGCTGAGCGAGCGTGCTGTCATCAAGGTTTACTTCATAATTTGGATAAAAGGAAAACGGATCTGCGAGAAAGAAGCAAAGACCGCTTTCTTCAGTTGATTGTAAAAAGTAAAAAGGAGACTCATCTTTGTCGTCGGCGGGTAAAAGACAGTAAGTTCTAAAGTGCTCAAGGCCGGGAATGCCACTTTCAAATGTGATCAGACGATCATCCGTGACGTCCATTTCTCCAAAGCGTGCAGTATGTAATTTCATAGCGATCTCCTTTGCTGATCAGTGTCTACCCTCATTATAAGGCTTATGGCGCTTTTTTCCATGGATAATTTGTTGTCTTTTTGAAATTTCGGTAAACTTAAAGGGACAGAAATTCAATCAACTGGTATAAAAAATGGAATCTCTTCGAAGTTCTATTCTTAATTTATAAAAAGATATTAACGAAAGGAGCACTAATCATGGAGATCACCTTTCATCCACTCGGTGAGGCGGCGGTGAAATGCTGTTTTCAGGAGGATATATCGCCTGCTCTTACTGATCAAATTCAAGCGTTTTGTCGGAAGCTACGTTCACAAAAAGGTACTGGTCTTATAGAATGGGTTCCCGCTTATGATTCTGTCGCTGTTTACTACGATCCATGGGATACTTCTTATGAGAAGATCACTACATTGCTTCAAAACATAGCGGTTGGAATGGACACAAAGAGCCATCAAGTAAAAAAAGTGATCACCATTCCAACCTTTTATGGTGGCGACTATGGACCTGATCTCGAAAATCTCGCCAACACCAACAACCTAAGTCCTACCGACGTCATTAATCTACATACAGGTGCAAGCTACCTTATTAACATGATTGGTTTTTTACCAGGTTTCCCCTATTTAAGCGGGCTTGATGAACAGATCGCTATGCCTCGTCTTGAGAGTCCAAGGGAGTCTGTGCCAGCCGGATCTGTTGGCATTGCGGGGAGTCAAACGGGCATTTATCCGCTTGACTCCCCTGGAGGATGGAACTTAATTGGCCGCACGCCGCTTCGATTGTTCGATCCTGAAGAAGACGAGCCATTTCTTTTTGAACAGGGAGATTATTTACATTTTAAATCGATTAATGAAGAAGAATACCAGCGAATTCAACGGGAGGTTGAAGATGGCACTTACGAACTTGAACACAGGGAGGGGTTCGAATGACGTTTCGCATTGATTTAAACAGCGATCTTGGAGAAAGCTTTGGCACTTATGTAGCCGGTCAGGATGAACAGGTTCTTGAACTCGTATCGTCAGCGAATGTGGCTTGCGGCTATCATGCCGGCGACCCGCATATTATGAATAAAACAGTCGAGTGGGCGAAGGAGCACCACGTTGGGATTGGCGCGCACCCTGGATTTCCAGACTTAGTTGGGTTTGGACGCCGAAACATGAACATCACGCCAGAGGATGCTTACTCCCTTGTTCTTTACCAAATTGGGTCACTGCACGGGTTCTGCAGGGCACATCAAGTGCCGCTTCAGCACGTGAAACCGCACGGGGCGCTTTACAATATGGCTTCGAAGGATCCTGAGCTTGCGAATGCGATCGCGCAAGCCGTAAAGGATTTTGATTCAGAGCTCATTCTATTCGGACTTGCAAATTCAGAATTGATTCGCGCTGCGCAAGACGCTGCACTTCCTTATGCTTCTGAAGTTTTTGCCGATCGAACGTATCAGCCTGACGGGTCGCTTACCCCTCGCGTTGAAAAAAATTCGATGATCCGAGACGAGCAAGCAGCGATTGAACAAGTGATTCAAATGGTGAAAGAAGGAACGGTAACGGCTGTGGATGGTTCGATCATTCCGATCGAAGCTGATACTGTTTGTGTTCACGGTGATGAACCGTCGGCACTTGCGTTTATTAAAGCACTTCGGAAACGATTTAGTGAAGAAAACATCGTGATGGATAGGATCGGAAACCGATGAAGTTATTTTCAGTCGAAAAGCCAGGGCTGTATACGACGTATCAGGATTTAGGACGGGTTGGATTTTTGAAGTACGGGGTGCCCGCTTCCGGAGCTCTCGATCGCTTTGCTCTTCAGGTTGGCAATATTCTAGTCGGGAATAAGCGCGATGCGGCAGGACTTGAGGTTACGATGCAAGGACCTGAACTGATTGCAGAAGAGTCTTTTGTGGTCGCTGTAACGGGAGGGGATTTGTCTCCCATGGTGAACGGAAAACGGATTCCGCTCTGGAAATCTGTGCATATAAAAAAAGGACAGGTGCTAGAATTTGGTCAGCCGCGTCAAGGGGTACGTGCTTATCTGACCGTTTCAGGTGGCTTCCATTCAGAAAAATATATGGGAAGTCGCTCTGTTTATGAGCCAGCTGGTCTCGGACGTCCCCTTCAAAAGGAAGATAAACTCGTTGGTAAACCTGCGAAACAAAAAGCAGGAACCGGGCTTTTTTTCACCGAGATTCCTGATTATGATCGTGATATTGAAGTGCGCGTCGTGAAAGGACCACACCATGAACAGATTTCAGCTCACATTGTGGAACAATTTTTCGCTTCCACTCATGAAGTTTCACCTCAATCCAATCGAATGGGTTATCGACTTCAGTCTGATTTGGAAACAAATCATGAAGCGAACGTCATTTCTGATGGAGTTCCGGTTGGCGGCATCCAGCTGCCTGGGAACGGTCAGCCGATTATCTTGCTTGCGGATCGACAGACGACAGGTGGGTACACACGGATTGGAACGGTGATTGGTCCTGATTTGCCACTTATTGCTCAGCTACCACCTGGTCGGAAGATCCGTTTTATAGAAGTAACGGTGGAAGAAGCACAGGAAGCGGCGAGACAGACTGAACGAAAGCTTCGTATTTGGGAGCGAATCCATCGCTAGTGCAGTCGGAGGTAGCTGTGGAGCTCATCCTTCACAAGCTCCCCCTGATCCTGCTCATTCATTTGCAGGTGGTAATGATCTCCTTCAACCTCCGCTTGGAAATTATAGAAGCCTTTTTGATTCAAATATTCGCTTAGATCTTCAATTTTCTCACAGTGAGAGAACAAAATTTTATCGCCCACATAATCGTCGTTTACATATACGTTATAAGCATCATGTGCATTTTTTATAGCATCAGCCTCTGCTGGATAAAAAAACGGGATTGGTTCCGGCATTCTGTCTCCCTCCTTTCTTTAGGGATTACTATCAATTTGTCCCTTCACGCCTTTTTTATGTTGGAAAAACATTCTTGTATGCTAGTATGTTTAATCCTTTAAGCATTCGGGAACCTTCTCTAACGTACACTAAAGGAGGATGACTCATGGCTAACACATATACAAAGCAATATATTAACGGTGAATGGGTTAAGGGTTCTAGTGACAAAACTGTAACAAATTATAATCCATTTTCAGGCGAGGAAATTTTTACATTAAATTCAGCATCTGAAGAAGATCTAGATAAAGCTTATAAAACGGCAAAAGAAGCACAAAAATCCTGGGCACAAACAACACCAGGCAAGCGCCAGCAAATTCTTGATAAAGTAGCGGCGCTCATGACAGAACGAAAAGAAGAAATCGTTGACTGGCTAGTGAAAGAATCTGGCAGTACAAAAATCAAAGCAAATGTTGAATGGGCAGCAGCTACTCGCGTTGTAAAAGACTCTGCATCGTTCCCATACCGTATGAAGGGACAAATCGCACCTTCTGATACACCAGGTAAAGAAAACCGCATATATAAAAGCGCAAAAGGCGTCATCGGTGTCATCGGACCGTGGAACTTCCCGCTTCACCTTTCTATGCGTTCTGTTGCACCAGCGATCGCAACAGGTAACACAGTTGTTCTAAAACCAGCATCTGAAACGCCAGTAACTGCTGGGTTCTTAATTGCTGAACTATTTGAAGAAGCAGGACTTCCGAAAGGCGTACTAAACGTCGTAGCTGGACGAGGTTCTGAAATCGGCGATGCGTTCGTCACACACCCGATTCCGAAATTGATTTCCTTCACAGGTTCAACTGAAGTTGGTCAACATATCGGTGAGCTTGCAGGTAAGAACATTAAAGAAACGGCGCTAGAGCTCGGCGGTAACAACGTGTTTATCGTTCTTGATGATGCGGATATCGATCAGGCAGCTGAATCAGCGGCGTTCGGTAAATTCTTGCACCAGGGTCAAATTTGTATGGCGATCAACCGCATTATCGTGCATGAAAGCATTCACGACAAATTTGTTGAAGCCTTCAAAGAAAAAGTAGCTTCTCTTCAAGTAGGCGACCCCTCTGACGCGAAAACAGCTGTTGGCCCACTCATCAACAACGACGCAGTTGAACGCATTCAAGAGTCACTAAACGCTTCTCTTGAACAGGGCGCTGAGAAGATTCTTGGTGGCGAAGTAGAAGGTAACGTGATGCATCCAGTTATTTTAACAAACGTAACGAATGACATGCCGATCGCAAAAGATGAAATTTTCGGTGCTGTTGCGCCAATCCTTAAATTTAGCACAGTAGACGAAGCGATCGAAATTGCAAATGGCTCTCCATACGGCCTTAGTGGCTCAGTTCACTCTCGCGACTTAAACCGCGGTGTTCAGGTTGCTCAGCAAATCGAAACGGGCATGGTCCACATTAACGACCAGCCGGTGAACGATGAAGCACATATGGCATTCGGTGGTGAAAAAGAGTCAGGCCTTGGCCGTTTCGGTGGTGAATGGGCACTCGATAAATTTACAACTGTTAAATGGATTTCCGTTCAACAAGAACGCCGTCAATATCCATTTTTCCAATAAGCACACGAAAGCCCTCGATTCGTTCGAGGGCTTTTTTATTAGTTTTTCTCTGCTTTTTGGATATCTTTTTCTAATTTATCAAGTATTTTTGCACCTTCTTCCCCAACAAGACGCTTATAGTACTCTCTTACTTCCTGACTTTGCTCTTCAAATTTCTGGCGCTCTTCCTCATTTAATTCTGCAACGTTAATATCACTATCTGACTTAATGTGATCCAGTGCTGACTGGTTGAACTCGTTTTGAATGGCAAATGAACGCTCCTGCATCTCTGCCGTAGTTTCATCAACGATATGTTGGATATCATTCGGAAGACTTTCATAAAAGTCAGGGTTAACAGCTGTTGTTGTAATGTATAAACCGTGTTTCGAAAGCGTTAAGTATTTTTGCACTTCATAGAAATTCATTTCTTCAATTGCAAACATCGGATTTTCCTGTCCATCAATCATATTCAACTGTAATCCGCTGTAAACCTCCATATATGGTACTGGCGTTGGATTAGCGCCATAAGCTTCATATGCTGCGACAATAAGCGGAGATGGCATGGTGCGCATTTTAAATCCATTGAAATCAGTCGGCACCGCGAGCTCCTGATTGCTTGTCCAATTCATAAATCCTTCTGTCCAATAATCGAGAACTTTTATGTTTTTCTCTAGGTAGAGGCTATTTAGGTCTTCATACAGCGCGTCGCTTTCATTTAACACCTGCTTGTTCACATCCATCTCATCTGAAAATAAGAAGTGTAGAGAGAATAGCTGGTTTTCAGGTACGATCGTCCCTGTATTTCCCGGGGAAGCAATCGCAAAGTCAATAGCTCCAATTTGAAGAAGCTCGGCTTGTTCTGTGGCATTGCCAAGCTGTCCGATCGGATACCTTTCAACTTTAATTCGACCGTTAGATTTTTTCTCTAATTTGTCAGCAAATTCCTTTACGTAGTCTGCCTGCACACTTGAAGGTGATTCTTCATGAGCAAATCTGAAAATATATTCGGCTTCTTTCCCTTCTGTAACTTGGGAACAGCCCGCAATAACGAGCAAAAGAGCCGGAATAAGCCAGAGCCTATTCTTCATGTTGTCCCTCCTTTATAAATATCGGTAGAACGTAATGATTTCTGGGAAAAAGATGAATAGTAATGAGATTGCTAGTAGCATTAACAGATACGGGCCAGAGCCCCGAATAATCTCAAGATAAGGCCGTTTAAACACTGCAACAGCCGTAAAAATATCAACTCCAAACGGTGGTGTTGCCGATCCTATAGCCGCCTGAAGAGTGATGAGAACCCCTAGTACAATCGGATCAATACCAGCATCCATCGCAACAGGGTAGAATATCGGTGTTAAGATAATAATGACGACTAAAGGGTCAACAAACATACACCCAATAAAGAAAAAGAGGGCGACAATTAGCAGCACCTTAATCGCCGTTGGGGCTGTTCCTAATACAGCGTTGGTGAGCTCTTGTGGCAATTTCGCATAAGAAAGCACCCAGGAAAGTGCGGTACCAGCAGCTACGAGTATAAAAACTGCAGCCGTTACAACACCTGTTGACTCAGCAATTTTCGGTAGCTCGGTAATTTTGATTTTTTTATAGATAAAAACTTCCAAAACCACCGCATATAAAACACTTACTGCAGCTGCTTCCGTTGGACTGAAAAAGCCGCTATAAATACCACCGACAATGATGACCGGGAATCCTAATGGAAGAAGCGCTCTTCTTGTTGCCTGTAGACGTTCTTTCCAGGTCGCTTTCTCTTGTCCTTCAATTCCTTTTCTTCGTGCGAGTATGTAGCTATAGACAGCAAAAAACAGAAAGATGATCACACCTGGTAAAATACCAGCTATGAAAAGTTCTCCAACCGAGGTTCCCGTTACAACGGCATACATAATCATGCCTATACTGGGTGGTACGAGCAAGGCGACGTCACTCGCATTAATGATAAGTGGAATAGCTTGCGAATTTTTATAGCCTGATTGAAGAAGCTTCTGACGCATCGGTTTCCCGACCGCTACAACCGTTGCTTGCGTAGAACCTGATATGGAACCAAACAGCGTGCACGTCGCAGCCGTTGTAATCGCATAGCCACCTTTAACGTGACCAATAAATCGACCAACAAATTCAAGAAGACGATTAGCCGTCGTTCCAACTGACATAATATCGGCAGCAAAAATAAACATCGGAACAGCAAGTAACACGAACGGCTGAACACCGCTAAAGTACTGTTGAGTTAACACCATCGGATCGAGGTCAGGAAAATAGACGATGAGGAGCACAATCGGTGCAACAATCATTGGTATCTTCATTGGGAATCCCATGAATAACAGAATAAACATAATGAGTAACATCACCCATATCATACGCCGTCACCTCTCTCGTCTAGTTCACTTTGAAAATCTTCTTCCTTTTCTGTTGCTAGAATAATCTCTTCATGCTTCATGTTAAGGACAAACTGATGTAGGTATTGCAATCCACCAAAGAAGAAGCCGATTGGAATAAATGCCGCTACTAAATAAACGGGAACTCTTAGCGCTGGTGTTACGCGCTCTAGTTCATGTACCGTCCCTACATATTCGAAAGCGATATAGGTTAAATAAAATAATGTAAGTGATGTAAGCAACGTTATTACTAAGGTAAGAACTTTTTGACCTTTTCTCGGCAACAGCTCAAATAAGGCCGACATCCTCAGGTGCCTTCCCTTTCTCGCTGCATAGCTGACACCGATAAATGTTACAATAATTATAAAAAACTGTCCTGTTTCTTCAGCAAACGTCCAGCTCGCTTGAAAAACAGTGCGACTAATCACGTTTCCCACAAGAATCAATGTCATAAAAATAACCGAGTAGCTGAGGATGGCCTGTTCGGCTTTTCCCAGAACTCGGTTCACTTTCTGAAACATATCTTCTGGCCCCCTCTTTTATACAAATCCCTTCCAATATTGGTGGTAATTCCCTATCAGAATGCTAATAAACATCTCTTGCAATATTGTTGCTTTTTATTTTCATTTTTGAAAAAATAAGATAGAGAAAAGGAGATGGAAACATGATTGAAGTTCGTGAAGAAAAGTTACAAGATCATGAGGACATCTCAACCATTTTACAAAAAGCATTTGGTGGAGAAGATGAGATTAAGCTAGTCAGTAGGATTCGGGAGTCTGCGCACTTTGTTCCTGAGCTTTCGCTTGTCGCGCTACATAATCGACGGAATCCGGTTGGTTACATCCTTTTTAGTGAAATCACCATCTCAACAGAAAAAGGAAATCTCACGTCCCTAGCCCTTGCTCCTGTCGCAGTCGTTCCCGAATTACAGGGGGAAGGAGTTGGGGGCATGTTGATCAATGATGGCATAATGAGAGCTACTTCGCTTGGATATCGTCACGTAGTCGTGCTTGGTCACCAAGACTATTATCCACGATTCGGCTTTGTCCCTGCTTCTGAACAGAACATTTCTGGTCCCTTTAATGCAGGAGATGCGTTCATGGTAAAAGAACTTAAGAAAGACGCGCTAAAAGATGTTAGCGGAGAAGTTGTTTATCCGAAGGCGTTCGGCGTTTAAAAACGGCAAACAAAAAAGCCGCTCTTTGGCGGCTTCGCTTAAAAATCAAAAATCGAGTCCTCGTTCGCATCATCGTCCTTCATCGGCTTTGATGAAAGCGACTGTTGAACTGGTGCGGCAGCTTGCTGCTGAATCGGTTTAATTCCAGCGGTGGCAGCAGGCTTAGACCTATTACTTCCCGATGCTTGTAGCAGCATGTCACAATAAGTTTTAATGGCAATCAGCTCTTCTCGAATGCCATCGACATCTGCATCATTTTCTTCCACATTGTATGTGAGCTGTTTCATTCGTGCATTCATTTGTTGAACCAGATGATCAATTGGTATATCTTTCATATCGATAAACTCCTTTAACTGAAGGATCTTTATCACTAGTGTACCAAACTGCATGCCAAATGAAAAAAATTAAAAGGACAAGGAGATAATATTATGGATACCCTTCATGAAGTATTAAAATTTAATGAGGAATTTGTCGCTAATAAAGAGTATGTCCCTTATGAAACAACAGGTCTTCCCGATAAAAAAATCGTGATCCTCTCTTGCATGGACACGCGTCTTGTAGAGCTTCTTCCACGTGCGATGAATCTAAAAAACGGTGATGTGAAAATCGTTAAAAATGCCGGTGCTGTAGTGAGTCACCCATTTGGCAGTATTATGCGCAGTATTCTTGTAGCCGTATATGAACTTCAGGCGGAAGAAGTTTGGGTTATTGGGCATCATGACTGTGGAATGGGCAAAGTAGATCCTGATGCGTTGCTACACAAAATGGAAGACAGTGTAACAAAAGAAGTTGTTTCTTCTATGAAGCACGTAGGGATTGACCTTCACTCATGGCTACAAGGATTTACAACGGTTCAAGATGGCGTGCGCGGTAGCGTATCAATGATTGAGAATCATCCGCTTCTTCCAAAGGATCTTCCTGTTCACGGGCTTGTGATTGACCCTGCAACTGGAAAACTGGATCGCGTAACAGAATAATATAAAAAACTCACTCCTTTTTTAGAGTGAGCTTTTTATATTATTTCGCTAAAATATCAGCAAAGGCTTTTCCGTACTGTGGAAGATCTGGCGGGCGACGCGCAGATACAAGATGTCCGTCAATAACAACGGGCTCATCAATCCAAGTCGCACCGGCATTTTCCATATCATCACGAATGCCTGGCGTACTTGTCACTTTCTTTCCTTCTAGTACTTTTGCGGAAATTAATACCCAACCAGCATGGCAAATCTGGCCGATTGGCTTCTTATTTTCTTCCATATGCTGAACCATTTTCAATACTTCAGGGAAACGGCGAATCTTATCAGGCGCCCATCCACCAGGAACAAGGATCGCGTCGTAATCGGCAGGATTAATATCTTCATAAGCATAATCGGCAACGACGGGAACACCATATTTACCAATATACTTCTCTCCTGCTTTCTCACCAACGTAATGTACCGTGGCCCCTTCTTCAATTAAACGATAGTACGGATAAGTAAGCTCCAAATCTTCAAATTCATGATGAACAAGACTGATTACTTTTTTATTTTCTAAACGCATGTTTCCACCTCCACTCTTTACCTTATACCATTTTGGCATCATTTCAAAACGATAAAAGATTTCAAGGATTGTCGGAATGAAATCGATTATAGGATAGATCTACCTTTTAAAGCATGTATTTTCTAGTATGGGACTGTCCAACTGGGAATACTAATGAGAAGGTAAAGGAGAGATAACCATGGATGTTGGTCTTTTACTGGAATACGGGTGGGTGCTCGTCGTTCTGATCGGTCTTGAAGGTGTGCTGGCAGCAGATAACGCCCTTGTCATGGCCATAATGGTGAAGCATCTTGACCCACAAAAACGTAAAAAAGCGTTGTTTTATGGCCTTGGAGGAGCATTTGTTTTCCGCTTCGGTTCTCTCTTCATCATTTCCTTTCTCGTTGATATTTGGCAAATTCAAGCCATTGGAGCGATTTATCTTTTGTTTCTCAGTTTAAATCACATCGCGAAAAAATTTTTACTCAGCGATCGAAAAGAGAAGGAGAAGGAAAATCAAAAGTCTGAGGAAGGGCCTGGTTTTTGGACGACGGTTTTAAAAGTGGAGCTTGCTGATATCGCATTTGCCGTTGACTCCATTCTAGCTGCTGTGGCGTTAGCGCTAACGCTACCTCATACAACGCTACCGAAAATTGGCGGTATGGATGGTGGACAATTCCTCGTTATTTTAACCGGTGGAATTGTCGGGCTAATCATTATGCGCTTCGCTGCTAATTACTTTGTGAAGCTTTTGCACCGTAAGCCAGGTTTAGAAACCGCTGCTTTCGTGATTGTTGGATGGGTAGGGGTAAAGCTTGCGATTTATACGCTCGCTCATCCAAACCTCGGCATTCTTGCTGAGGATTTCCCAAAAGAACCCGCATGGAAAATCACATTCTGGGGCGTTCTTGTTGCGATTGCACTAGGAGGCTGGTTCCTTTCTTCCGAACGAGAAGAAGATGACCGAGAAGATGAGAATGAAGATACACTAGTAGAAGAAAATGAGGAAGCGAATGACTTCTGATAAATCAACAACAGGTGCCGCATAGGCACCTGTTGTTTTATGCTTTCTGAAATTCTTCTTTAATTTCATTCATTCGCTTCTTATTAACTCCCATATCTGAATATCCAGTCCGTGAAGCAGAACGAAAGTGAATGCTCTCATTTGCTGTATCAATGTAAAACTCAATATCATCGACAAATTTAAATAGCTTTGATTTCTCCTCTGCTCTTATGTAGTCTGTCCCCTCTTCTACAATTTCTGTTCGCTTTCGATTGGTTAGGATTGTTTTTAATTTTGCGATTGCTTCCTCTGCCGTCCCATTGTATGGCATCGGCTTCATCCCATGCTTCTCATCCGTGCTTTGGCTCGACACACAATTTGGTTTATCTGGACACGGAGCAAGCTTCCCTTTTTTTACGCCTAATTGTTCTGAACTCATTTCGATCGCCTCCTGATTGGATTGTTCTATTCTTTCTATACCCTATCACAATCCCTTTTGAACTTATTATGCCTTACATTGCTATAATCACGCAGCACACTGATGTGTAATTTTCCCGTTTAGAACTTTTTCTGAGCGTGTATAGTACATGTGAGATCAAAAAAAGCAGAACAATCTTTGAAGGAGGCAATATTGTGAGTAGACCAGTAGTACGCGAATACCAGAATGATGAGAAATTAAAAAGCGACATTGAAGAGTTAGAAAATATCGGTGTAGCTAACGATGATATTTACGTGCTTTCCCATGACGATGACCGCACAGAGCGCGTAGCAGACAGCGTTGATGCGAATACAATCGGCAAAAAGGAAATGGGTCTCAGCAGCTTGAAAAATGTCTTTATTAAGAAAGGCGACGAACTGCGCACCAAAATGCAGGAAATCGGCTTTTCCAAAGATGAATCTGAACGCTATGAAGAAGAAATGGATAAAGGTAAGATTTTCTTATTTGTAACAGACACTGATAAAGTGAAAGAGTGGAAGTAAGAATAAATGATTGATATAGAAAGAACCGTTGATCTCCGTTGAGATCAACGGTTCTTTTATTTTTCGTTCTTCTCCTCATAAACCTTCAACAGCTCTTCCACCGAAATCCCATCAATTGTCATACCTTCTACCTCAGATTTCTCGATCTTCACACCTTTTAAGTTACAATCCGTTATCCTACTCCCATGCAGATCACAGTTTTCGAAAAGAATTGGCATGTGCTCCTCTCTTCTTCCTGCCGCAAAGTGATCTTCAGGGGGTAATCCGATATTACGAAAAACAGCCCCTCCCATTTGTGCATCTTCGATTTTCAGATCGCTAAGGTCAATATCTCGGAAAGAAATACCGCTCATATTCATATTTGTAAAGGTCGCTTCTACCATATAAGCGTCAGAAAAGATTGACTGTGCTAAGTTCGAATTCATGAAGTTTGCGTTCGTTAATTCAACTTGATCGAAAAGCGCCTTACGGAGACGTATTTCCTTAAACACTTTTCGCTCAAATTCTTCCCCAACGTTTTGCTCGCTCATATTCTTTTCAACCATTTCAAACAGCTCCTTTTTCATTTTTGATCTAGCTCTTCGAATACAACTTTCAATTGCAGAGGTGGAGCGTTCTAACATCGAAGCAATTTCCCCCATCGAATAGCCACCCATATAGTAAAGAACGACAGGGGTGCGAATATCTTCATTTAATTCATTCAGCGCATGCCAAACCAAATCGCTTGTCTCTGTCTCTTTCTTTTCAAGCATATTTGCAAGTGTCTTCTCATGAAATGAATGCTCCAGTAGTTGAACCATTCGTTTTCGTCTCCTCTTCATATCCAGACTCAAATTTCGAGCAATACTTGTTAGCCAGCTCCCCACCTTCTCAGGACTTTCCAACGTCTTTCGCTTCAAATAGGCCTTAATAAACGCTTCCTGCGCAACATCCTGTGCAAGATGATAGTCCCCAAGAACACTATAAGCGACCGCATAAAGTCCATTCGCATAGTTGCTTACCACATCACGAAATCCTTCTTCCGTCTGCCATTCGACAAGCTTTTGCTTCACTTTCTCTCACCTCACTGCTTTCACTTATATAGACGTCTCGCACTCATTCATTCCGTCAACAAAATGAAAAGAATTTTACTCTTTGTTTGTTGGAAGAGAATAAATGTACATAAAGGGGGACAGAGAGGGGTCAGACCCCAAAATAAAATAGTTCTTCGCTCGTCTCACACTGCATATATTTGTAGGGCACTAAAAATATTTCTTTCAAAGGGAGTGCTGATATGTTGGATCGAACATTGCTTTTCGTAGCCGCTATGATTGCTGGGTTTGCATTACTTCGTTTGTCTGAGGCAGATTCATTCCTCGAAAGTCTTAATCCGGTCTTCGAAGTTGTTGGCTTTCTAGCAGCGCTGCTATTTGCACTTGTCTTGATCTACAAAGGCATCATGGCCATTTTACCTCGGAAAGTGTAAACGCTTTCCACTCCTGAAAGAAAAGCGAAAGCAGCCCGTTAAAATCCGTAGGATGGTGGAACCTTTTAGAATGAGACGCTTTTTGTCTCAATCTAAAGGCTGAAACAGCCGGAGGTTTTGGGCTGCTTTCGCCGTACAAAAAAGCGGGATCCCAGAGATCCCGCTTTTTCCTATTATTCTTTTGGTGCAATCATATCTTCAGGACGTACGATATCATCGAACTGCTCCGCTGTGAGCAAACCGCTCTCAAGGGCAGATTCACGTAGCGTTGTTCCATTTTCATGGGCTTTCTTCGCAATTTTCGCTGCGTTCTCATAACCGATATGTGGGTTCAAAGCTGTCACAAGCATAAGTGAATTCTTCAAATAATCTTGGATCACTTCTTCATTAGGCTCAATGCCAACTGCACAGTTATCATTAAACGACTTCATGCCGTCCGCAAGGAGGCGAGAAGACTGTAGGAAGTTATAAATAATGACCGGCTTGAAGACATTCAGCTCAAAGTTCCCCTGACTTGCCGCAAAACCAATTGTCGCATCATTCCCCATCACTTGCGACGCTACCATTGTGAGCGCCTCACTTTGTGTTGGGTTCACTTTCCCTGGCATGATCGAACTTCCTGGCTCGTTAGCTGGAATTGTAATTTCACCAATACCACAGCGCGGTCCACTTGCAAGCCAGCGCACATCGTTTGCGATTTTCATAAGATCTGCCGCTAGAGCTTTCAACGAGCCATGGACATGCACTACTTCATCATGACTTGTAAGCGCATGGAATTTATTCTCAGCGGATGCGAACGTCTTGTCCGTCATTTTGCTAATTTCCTCGGCCACCATATCACCGAACTTCGGATGTGCGTTCAATCCTGTTCCAACCGCCGTACCGCCGATCGCAAGCTCTTTCATATACTTAACGCTCTCAAGCAGCATGTTTTCACATTTTACCAGCATGCGATGCCAGCCGCTAATTTCCTGTCCAAGCGTGAGTGGCGTAGCATCCTGAAGATGAGTACGTCCGATTTTAATAATATGTTCATTATCCTTCATTTTTTGATAAAGCGTTTCTTTTAATTCAATAAGGGTTGGATAAAGATGATCTTCAACAGAAAGAACTGCCGCAACGTGCAGTGCTGTTGGAAATGTATCATTGGAAGATTGGGACTTATTCACGTCATCATTTGGATGAACGCGTGCTTCGCTTCCTTGTTCTTGTAAAAGTTCATTTGCACGGTATGCAAGTACTTCATTCATATTCATGTTGGACTGCGTGCCGCTTCCAGTCTGCCACACAACAAGTGGGAAATGTTCATTATGATCGCCGTTGATCACTTCGTCCGCTGCTTTCACAATGGCTTCAGCTTTCTCATCTTCAAGCTTGCCAAGACGCTGGTTTGCAAGTGCTGCGCTCTTCTTCAAAATCGCAAATGCCTTTACAACCTCAAGCGGCATTTGTTCGTCACCGATCTTAAAGTTCTGCTTGCTTCGTTGAGTTTGAGCACCCCACATTTTATCTGCTGGTACTTTGATTTCTCCAATTGTGTCTCGTTCAATTCGATAATCCATTGTGATCCTCCTTCAGAGTATAAGCTAACAGGTTCCACTTCGATAAAAAGAAGGGAAGTCCTTTCTCTTCAAACGAATTTCTATTTATGACGACGCTTTCATCATATCACACTCTTCTTCTACCGGGAATCAGCAGATCTTAGCGTTTTTTACATAGAAAAAGTCGCCCTCTTAGTAGGAGCGACTTTTCGATTTATGCATTCGCAACTTCTTTCTTTCCACCGTCCTGCTTGATCAAGAACTGAAGAGCTAACAGAGTGATAAATAGCCCGAGTCCAATGAGATCTGTAGAACCATCTGGATAAATAAGCATTACGCCTGCCGCTACTGCAGCGATCCGTTCAACTAAAACAGTTCGGCGGTACCAATAACCAATCATACCTGCGCCGATGCTAATCATTCCCGTTAATGACGTGAAAAGTACCCAAAGAAGACTTTGCCACGTTGTATCAATCATCATGAGCTCGGGTGAGAGCACAAAAATGTATGGAATGATAAATGCCGCAATCGCGAGCTTAGCTGATTGAACCCCTGTCCGAAGCGGCTCACCCCCCGATACACCTGCTGCCGCAAATGCAGCGAGCGCAACCGGCGGTGTAATATCTGCGACAATACCGAAATAGAACACAAACATATGCGCCGATAGCTCAGGGACAGATAATACAATCAATGCCGGAGCTGCAATTGTTGACGTGATAACATAGTTTGCGGTCGTTGGAGACCCCATCCCAAGAATAAGGGAGGCAATCATCGTAAAGAAAAGGGTGAGCAACAAATTTTCACCAGAAAGCGAAACAAGACTATTCGCAAGCTTTAACCCAAGTCCTGTTAGAGTAACTACACCTACGATCATCCCCGCTGCAGCGGTTGCAGCCGCCACTCCAAGTGCGGTTCTTGCCCCATTCGCGAGGGCATCAATGAAATCGCCGATTCCCATACGAGTTTCCTTATTAATTGCTCCAACGATAATCGCTGACAAAATCGCATAAAGAGCTGCACGCGTAACGGACGTGCCTGACATTAAGAAGAAGATAACAGCGACGATTGGAAAAAGAAGATAGATCCGCGCAAGTACAGCTTTTCGGTTTGGCATTTCATCTTCCGTCAAACCTCTTAATCCAATGCGCTTTGCTTCAAAATGAGTCATGATCCAAATACCCGTAAAATATAGGGCCGCAGGAATCGCAGCCGCTTTGGCAATTTCCCAGTAGGTGATGCCACCACCGATAAATTCCACCATTAGAAACGCCGCTGCGCCCATAATTGGCGGCATAAGCTGACCACCTGTAGATGCTGCTGCCTCTACTCCACCAGCAAATTCCTTCCGATACCCAAGTCGCTTCATCATTGGTATCGTAAATGAACCCGAGGTCACAACATTCGCAACTGAGCTTCCGCTAATGGTTCCTTGAAGCGCACTTGAGAAAATGGCTACCTTTGCCGGTCCTCCAACCCGTTTTCCTGCAATAACGAGAGCAAGATCATTGAAGTACTGACCAACCCCTGTTTTGACGAGAAAAGCTCCGAAGAGGAGGAAAAGGAAAATAAATGTGGAAGACACCCCAAGCGGCGTTCCAAGAATTCCTTCTGTCGTGTAGTACATCGAGCGAATAATGCGATCCATACTCAATCCACGATGCTGCAAAAATCCCGGCATATAAGGTCCGAAATAAGAGTAAAGCAAGAAAATAGACGTAATCACGGTAATCGGAAGCCCTACCACCCGTCGCGTTGCTTCAAGAACAAGCAGGATAGCTAAAAGCCCTACAATTAAATCAAGCGTTGTAAGGCGTCCAATCCGATACACAAGTTCATCGAAATTTAAAGGCCAATACATCCCAACGTAAACACCAATAATGGCTAGTAAACCATCATACCAGGCAACTTGAAACTTCCCTTTTGTCTTATTACGCAGCTTCTTTTTGGAAGCAGGAAATAATAGAAAAATTAGTCCGAGCGCGAACGCTAAATGAATGGATCGCTGAAGCTGTGCTGTAAAAACGCCGAAAATAGCTGTGTATAATTGGAAAACGGAGAAGCCTACGAGACCAGCAAGTGAGATCCATCCGATTATACCTGTCAGCCTACGATGACCTGCTTCGGGATCGAATTTCGCCATTAATTCCTGCGTTTGTTCATCTGTCATCTGCTCTTTGTCTTGCTTCGTTTTCGGAGGCTGATCTTTCTCACTCAAGCACGTTCACTCCTTTCATCCACTGCCATAAACTGATTGTTTCTGATTCAAGGTGAAGCCATGAACCAGGCTCAATGATCCGACTTAATTCAATCTCTTTATCTTGGACAAGAAGCACGTGATTTGCGACGACCTGACCCGTTCTCATATCAATAAACGGAAATTTCCTGTTCATATCTTTAATTTTGTATCCATCCTTATCCTGTACAAATCGTTCCCCTGCATCCGCATTTGAAGGCATTCCGATGGCAAAATTCTCGTATGAGAGTTCGTATTGCACAATCTCACCAGATTCAGATACATAATAAGACTCCTGAACAGGTGTTTTGTGCACAGAATGCGTATAGCGAATGTCGAAGTTAGCCGAATCATCCTCAAAAGGAACATATGCCAGAACTTTGCCTGACTCTCCTTTTTCGAGCGCCATTACAGGAAAAAATGGGTAAAGAAAAACGACTAAAATAAGGGCAACCGCAATTGTCGTTTGGTACATGAATTGTTTCGTTGAATCGGAAGGTTTCATAGTAAGAAGACGCAGGCTTTTCACCTGCGTCCGTCACATCCTTTTTTGTAGATTCGCTACTTTACTCGACACCTTTTTCATCAAAGTATTTCTTAGCACCAGGATGAAGGTCAATCCCAACACCCTCTAGCGCTGTATCAGCTGTAATAAACTCACCTTTAGCGTGCGTAATTTTATCAGAGTTATCAAAGATCGCTTTCGTTACTTGATACACATAATCTTCATCAAGGTCTGAACGAGCTACAAGCATCGCAAGAACTGCGACAGTTTTCACATCACTTTCAAGACCGTACGTTCCACTTTTCACCGTATCTTCTGCATAATACGGGTGCTCTTCAATTAGCTTATCGATTTTATCTTGCTCGATTGGAAGAATGTTCACTGGCTTCACTGCAGACAAGCCTTCTACTGCACCAGTCGGTGTACCAGAAGTAATAAAAGCAGCGTCGATTGTGCCATCCTGGATCCCTTCAGTAGACTCATCAAATGCAAGATGCTGAGCATCGATGTCTTCCATCGTAATATCATGAGCAGCTAGCACTTGCTCCGCATTCGCGTATGTGCCACTACCTGGTGCTCCAACGGAAACTTTCTTTCCTTTCAAATCATCCACAGAAGCAATGCCACTCTCCTGAAGAGTTACGATTTGAATCGTTTCAGGATATAGTGTTCCAATCGCCTGGATGTTGTCCACTTTTCCATCTTCAAACATTAACTCACCGTTTGTTGCGTATGCCGCGATATCTGTTTGAGTAAATGCGATATCCGCATCTCCATCCTGGAGAATTTGCATATTTTCAACAGAAGCACCTGATGACTGAGCATTGGCACTTTCAATATCGGTTCCATCTTGAATTATATTTGCTAGTTCACCGCCAAGTGGGAAATACGTTCCTCCCGTTCCTCCCGTTAATAAACTAAGCTCTGAAGGAGATCCGTTTGCTTTTCCGTCTGAATCAGAACCTCCACAAGCTCCAAGCACCATCGCTATAGATAGTACAATAACGAATAAACTAAGTCTTCTTTTCTTTCCCATGCAACTTCTCCCCCTTTAATAGTTAGAAAATTTCAAATTTACTATACCATATTGTTCCTTTAATTGGTACAGGTTATTAGAACACCCTCCAAAAAGGAAAACTGTTATAAAACAAAAAAAGCCACATTTCTACTCGGTTCGTTGTCATTCGACTTTACCGATTCAGATCGATAACGTCGAATAACAACGAAATATAGTAAAAAGTGGCCTAAAATTTGTTTTCGCTTGTAAAATAATCAGGAAATACTCCAGTTCTTGAGAGAAGCCTGTCGAATCCTTGTCTCTGGTGGAAAAATAAACGTCCATGGTACAGCTGAATGAGATGGAACAGTTAACTTATGGGTAAACCGTTCTGTTGCCACTAAGCTGTTATCTTCAAAATAAGAGAGCAGGCGATCATCTAATTTCCAATCACCCATACCATTTAGAATACAAACAGAAGCCAGCAGTTCATTACGATGATTAAAAGCTACTCGAATTGGAACAAACTGAAGCTTTCCTTCTTGGATCGGGTTCTCGTCGTAAATGTCCTGGATTCGTTTACGATCTTTGTCAGCTATCGTACGGTCCCACTTTTCTTCAAAGATCAGCGTCACGTTTTTCACCTCTGTTCATGTAACGACTCTCTTTTTCTTCTAGAATCGACAAATCATCAATCACATCATTCAAGGAAAGCAACTCAAATATCACAATCATTTTTCCTGTAAAATGATGGCGGGGATCTGTCGCTTCATCTCTTGAATCATCGAGATCATGAAATAGCTGATCAAGCTTTTCAATGCTATCGATATGCTCCTGTGTCAGCTGCGTGGAAGGGTTATGAAAAGCTTTGGAGATCGAACGACCGGCTTCAATAATGATGCGATGATCTTCGGGATCAATGCCATTTTTCGTATCGGTAAATAGCATATTTCCAAGATGGTAAAGGATCTTCTGCAAGTATTCCAGTTTTTTAAGAACAACAGAAAAGGTGCGAACTTCATGAATGCTGTGCCTGCGGTATTTCCACTCTTCCCGCTGATAGGCAATTAATTTGTATGTTCGTTCAAGGTCACGACTTAAGCGCTGATATACGAGTGTTTGTCTTTTGGCATGCGGAAGATCTGCGATAATTTGATCTAGTAAATCACCAGCGTTGCGGTACAGTCGCTTTACACCTTGATTGATCATAGTATGGAATTTCGGTGGCATAACAAAGTAGTTTACTGCTGTTGAAACAACAATCCCAATGAGCGTCGTACTCAATCTTCCTACAAAAGATATCATATACTCTCCTGATGTATCGGGAATCATCGCAACTGCTGTTAGCGTTGCAACAAGCATACCGTCATCAAGTCCAAGCTTATGACAGGCAATAAGTGTGAAGGTTGCGGCTAGCGCATAAGTGAAGGGTGATTGATGAAGCATGGATTCAAATAACATGGCAAATCCGGCTCCGATTGCAGCCGCTGGAAAACGCACGATCCCTTTTTTTATGGAGTCCGATGCAGTAGGCTCCACCGTTACGATGGCTGTAATCACAGCAAAGAGAACAGGAAGGCCGAGCGCATCACAAATCCACGCCGTCAAAAATGCAGCCAGTCCCGTTTTAAGAATTCGTCCACCAACAAATTTAAATACTTTTTGCTTGATATCTATCATACGAATCAGTCCGTTTCTATTCCCCCATTATAACGTACACTACTCGTTTACATGAACCCATTTTCCACTTATTGTTTAATTAAGCGAAAGGAGAGATGTTATGAAACGCTTTATCGGAATTGATTTATCAGGACCATCTAATACAAAAGATACCTCTATAGCGATCTTTCATGGAGATGATTCCGCGCTTTCCTTTCATCAGCTCATCGAAGGGGCAACAGATGAGGACATTTATCAGCAAGGAAAGCTCACACATAACACAATCATTGGAATCGATGCCCCCCTTTCTTACCAACCAGGTGGCGGCGATCGACCTGCAGACAGAGCACTTAGAAAAGCGGTCGTTAAAATCGGGATGCGAAGCGGATCGATTATGACGCCAACGATGACGCGAATGGTTTATTTAACGCTTAGAGGAATCTCACTCTCGAGGACGCTTTCACCACATGCTACTATTGTGGAAGTGCATCCTGGAGCCGCGATCGGTTTGCGAGAACCCAATATCGAATCTATTCTCGCTTATAAATCAGAAACAGAACATCGCTATCAGCTAAAGTACTTTCTCGAACAAGATGGGGTAACAGGAATTCCAGAAAAAGCACTCGAATCATCGCATTCTTTTGATGCGTGTCTTGCTGCTTATGCAGCGTGGAGGTGGGAGCATGGTCGATCGGAATTTCTATACGAAGCCAAACCACCTTTCCATCCATTCGACATGAGCTGTTAATAGGGTATTAAAAAACCCTGCGCACTAATTGCGTAGGGTCTCATCAAAGACTTTTGGAACGATGTCGCGAACGACAATATATAAAGTGCTTAAGAAAAATGCTGTAATTGCCATCGCAAATGAAGGAAACACATCCCATTCACGGTCCATGCTCCATCCACTGAGCATCGCTCCTGAAAACGTGCCAATCATATAGCAAAACGGAATCCACCATTTCATTTTGATTTATCACCTCAGAAATGATATACCCCGTTTCGACAAATTCCGAACCTTTTTAGAGCATTCCCTCAATATCTTTCTTAATAGCAGCTGGTTCTGTCTTTGGCTCATAGCGTTTCATGACATGACCATCTTGATTTACGAGGAACTTCGTAAAATTCCAGGGAATGTCGCCGTGTTCAACATCTGGCGCTTCGTGCGTTAAATAGCGATAAAGAGGATGAGCATCGCTACCGTTTACATCGATTTTCGCAAACATTTGGAAACTCACGCCATAATTAATGGAGCAAAATTCCTCAATATCATCCTTCGATCCAGGCTCTTGCTCTCCAAATTGGTTACAAGGAAAGCCTAGAATTTCAAACGGCTTGTCCTCAAGCGACGTATACAGCTCCTGAAGTCCTTCATACTGTGGTGTTAATCCGCATTTACTAGCCGTGTTGACGATTAAAAGAGCCTTTCCGCTATATTCTGATAGCGGCATGTCTTTCCCTTGAAGCGTTTCTGCAGTGAATGAATGTACACTCATTTTATCCCTCCTATTCGTTGTCTCACCTCACTTTTATCATAGTTAAGCAAGAATCGCTAGCAATCAGCGCGCTCTTGCAATAATGCCGTTATGCACTTTAATATAGCCGTGCCTTACAATATCCATGCCGTTTTCATACACATAGAGTCCCATTTGACGGATATCCATTAGCTCACGATACGTATGATTCATCATATCAGCCATCACATGATAATAAAGACGCGACTTCATCTGATTTCGAGGTGTTGTCATAATAACGTATCCATCATCTTTTACAAATTTGCGATGCCAATTTAAAATAGCTGGTTTATGTCCATCCGGCACATGTTCAAGCAACCCTACACTTAGAACAATATCAAACTCTTTATGAAAATCGAGTTCACGAATGTCTTTTACAAGATAGCTAATGTTCATTTGATCTTTGTACCAAACCTTTGGCCCGCCCGTTTGTGGATTCGTTCCAAGGAAGGGATACGTATTCGGAAAATGAGCAAAACGATCTGTTTTACAGAAGGCATCGTAATCTACCATGACAACTTCTCCACCCGGATACATCGCATGAAGCTGCATTGCTTCATACCCTTCGGCAGCACCAAGAAAGAGAATACGAGGATTTTTTACATCAAGTCCTTCAAAAAGCGCTCGCTTTCCACGCGGATCCCAAATCCCATCCTCGATGCGGTGCACATAATTCCAGAGAGATAAGCGTACCATCTCCCCCAGGCCATTCTTGACATCACGAAGATGAAAGCCTTTGAAGCTATCTTTTAGAGAAGACTTCAAGCGCTGCTGTTCGGCAGGTACATCTTGCATAAATAGATTGTGAAATGAGCGATTAAAATACTCCCAAGAGGTTTTCACAGGCATAACCTGCTTATGTTCAGATTCCCAATCTAGACGCTCTTTCGCGAGCTTCTTCACTTCAAACGGCCTTCCTACCTGTTTCCAAGACATTTGCGACCAGTCGCTTACCATATTTGCATTCACAAAGCGATCGAGCTGTTCATTCCTCGGATTCCTTAAATCGACACGATAACTCGGCAGTAATGCTGTGTATTCAAAGTCTTGTTCCGAAAAAGGGTGTTCAGGCGTTATTGAAGCAAGTTCCAATTAGCTCACTCCTTATTTTTTCACTTATTTTCTCACGAAAGCGTTTTCATTTCAAATATTTTCCGAATGTACCCACAAGCGATCACGCTATCCTATCTAAATTATTTGTAATGAAGGTGATATAATAGAGAGATTAACGATCAGGAGTTGGAAAAAAATGAAGATTGTAGTAAGTACGTTAAATGCGAAGTTCATCCATACGTGTCTCGCATTAAGGTATTTGAAAGCCTCTGCTGCCCCAGATTATGATGTACAAATGGCAGAATACACGATTAAAGATCCGATTATGAATATTGTAAGTGACCTCCACAGTATGAAGGCTGATGTCATTGGATTTAGCTGCTATATCTGGAATATTGAAGAGACGATTCCAGTCATTGAAATGTTAAAGAAAGTAAATCCATCGCTCACGATCGTACTTGGCGGTCCTGAAGTGTCATATGATGTGTATGAGTGGCTCGACCGTATACCTCAAGCTGATTATATTGTCATGGGAGAAGGAGAAGTGACGTTTAAAGAACTGCTTCGATCAATTGAAACAGGAGAATCAGTTGAAAACGTAAAAGGAATTGTTTACAGAAAAGATGGAAGTAATCATATTAATCCACCAGCACCAAAACTAAGCTTAAGTGAGATTCCATCCCCTTTTCGATTCGAAGAAGACCTTGCTGATCTTGGTCGCCGCGTCACTTACGTTGAAACGAGTCGGGGATGTCCTTATTCCTGTCAATTCTGCTTATCCTCTATTGAAGTTGGCGTAAGGTATTTTCCTGTAGATCGAATGAAGGAAGAACTGCGTTTCTTAATGGATAACGGGGCAAAAACGATTAAATTCGTTGATCGAACATTTAACATTAGACGAAACTACGCGATTGATATGTTTCAATTCCTTATTGATGAACACCGCCCGGGCTGTGTGTTTCAGTTCGAGATCACGGCTGATATTATGCGACCGGAAGTACTAGAATTTCTCAATAGCGAAGCTCCGCCCGGACTCTTCCGATTCGAGATAGGTATTCAATCAACCAACGATACAACAAATGAACTCGTGATGCGAAAGCAAAACTTTGAGAAGCTTGCGCGAACAGTCACAATGGTGAAAGACGGCGGCAAAATTGATCAGCACCTTGATTTAATCGCTGGACTTCCTGAAGAAGACTACGCTTCTTTCCGAAAAACGTTTAACGACGTTTTCTCCTTCCGTCCGGAAGAGCTGCAGCTTGGCTTTTTGAAAATGCTACGCGGCACAGGTGTCCGTCTAAGCGCTGAGAAACATGGCTACCTTTACATGGATCATGCACCTTATGAAATTCTTGGAAATAACGTTCTTTCCTTTGATGACGTTATTCGCATTAAACAGGTAGAAGACGTGCTAGAAAAATACTGGAATGATCATCGTATGGACGCAACAATTGAGTATCTTGTCACAGAAGTTTTCCAATCTCCATTTGATTTCTTCCAAGGTTTCGGCAGCCATTGGGAAGGAAAAGGCTGGTCACGAATTGGGCATCAGCTAGAAGATTTATTCCGACGCCTGGCTGACTTTATTGAGAAGCATGCTCCAGCTCATCATGAGCGTGTCACATCACTTATGAAAATCGATTACTTATCAAAATCCAAAAAGAAGCCTCGTACGGTGTGGTGGCGTGATCGCCTTGAGAAAGAAGAAGAAAACGCCCTATTGAAGCTTGTAAATGAACAACCAGCTTTGCTTGGAGAAGACTATCAAGCGTTAAACCTATCTGAACGAGACCTGTATAAGCATACAGTAATCGATCTGTTACCGAGCTCAGAAGACGGGCAAATACAGAAAACCATTTTACTCGTTTACTATCATCCGAAAACAAATGAGCGTAACGTGTTTTATGGTGTTCTTCCTTCAGAATCTTCCGTTGCGTTGTAAAGCTGAAGGGAAAAGGCATTTCGACATAGATGAAATGCCTTTTCTATTGAGTGACGTCTCGATTTAAAGGATTTTGTACGTTCAAGACGAATACAGTAATGTATTGATACCGGAGGGTAGGCCGGTAAAATATGGAGGGATAGCATGAAACTATTAGAAATGGATGCCTTGTCCCTATCGAAGAAGATTTCCAACAGAGAAATTTCATCGTACCATGCTGTTAGAACGTATATTGATCATCTGAATGCCATTAACCCAGCCTTAAATTGCCTTGTAGAAGATCGCTTTGATCAAGCTATAGAAGAAGCTAGAAAAGCAGATTATACCCTCACTACAGGAGATGCTAAAGGGCGACTATTTGGCGTTCCGATTAGTGTAAAAGAGTGCTTTCATGTAGCGAACATGACAACAACAGGAGGCCTCGGGTATCGTGCAGGCTCTCGCGAGAAGAAAGATGCTGAAGTTGTCAGACGCCTTCGCGAAGAAGGTGCCATTATACTCGGAAAAACGAATACACCTGCCCTTTGTTTTTGTCAGGAAACGGATAATAAGCATTACGGCAGAACGAATAACCCGTGGGACACCTCAAGAACAGCAGGTGGATCTAGCGGTGGGGAAGGCGCTTTGATCGCTGCAGGCGGTGCCGCAGTTGGTCTCGGTGCTGACATCGGCGGCTCGATTCGATTTCCCTCCCATTTTAATGGCATTATTGGCTTTAAATCCGGCAATCGTCAGGTATCTCAAGAAGGAAATTTTCCTTTTGTTGATAAGCCAGAGCAAGAACGCATGCTAGGAATTGGTGCGATGAGCAAGTCTGTCCAAGATGCGAGATTAATTAACCAGATTATCGCCCACAAACAGCCACCTGAACGTAACCTTGCAGATTTTAAACTCGTCTACCCAGTTCCTCACCATCGCTATCCGATTAATCGCGAAACGTTTCAATTGATCACAACCATAAGGGATGCGTTTGATGGCGAGCTTTCTGAAGAGCAGGCAAATCCCCCATTTTTTGAAGAAGCCGCTCTCATGTGGCAACAAATGATGTCGATTGACGGGGGAGCCGATATGGCTAAGCTTATGTTGGAAAACGATAAAGCAAGTCCAATCGGTGAATACATGAAGGAAAAGCTTTTCCGTAGTTCAGATGTACATCCCTACTTATCGTGGGCGCTTATTGGAACGAAGCTTTTCAAGCCTAACCAAAAACAAATCAAACAAATCCATGCTTCTCTAAAGCGTGGAGATGAAATTTTAGAAGATTATTTGGACGACCGAATCTTAATTATGCCAGTCTATCATTCACCGGCACCGCTTCACGGAGAATTGTATCAAGAACTTTTCTCCATTCGTAAAACCTTCTTGAACTATATGCCTTACATTGCGTATGCGAATGTGTGGGGGCTCCCTTCTCTTACAATTCCAATTGGAACTAGTAAAGAAGGCCTTCCAATCGGTGTACAGCTAGTAAGCCGCATTGGTCATGAAGAAGCGCTTTTTCAGCTAGGAGAGCAAATTGAACAGCGCATCGGCGGGTATAATCGCTGTGTGCAGCATGATCAAAAAGCCGAGGCTGAAGCAGAACTCGTTTAAGTCGTAATGGAGGATTGAATCCCATTGTTTAAAAACCAACATACGAAGCCATACATCGCCATTATTATCGCAATCCTATTTATCTCCACTTCCGCCGTCATCGTCAAGCTAGCAACTGCTCAAGCTTCGATTATTGCGATGTACCGTCTCGTTTTTGCCATACTTATTATGCTTCCAATTATCCTACGAGGCTATCGAAACGCCTTTAGTCATATTAAAGCTTCTGATTGGGGATTCGGAAGTCTTGCAGGCGTTAGTCTCGCCTTTCACTTTATTCTCTGGTTTGAGTCACTCAACTACACGTCCGTTGCAAGCTCTGTTGTTCTTGTCACATTACAGCCGCTGTTTGCCTTTATCGGTACGTATCTTTTCTTCAAAGAAAAACTCACCCTTCTAGCTATTGCTGGAGGGGTGACCGCTGTGACCGGCTCTATTGTGATCAGCTGGGGGGATTTCAAGATTAGTGGAATGGCTCTGTGGGGGGATCTTTTAGCTCTGACAGCATGTGCCATGGTAACTGGATACCTCTTGTTCGGTCAGAACATTCGAAAGCGGCTGGATCTGATGCCATACACCTTTATCGTGTATGGTATCGCTGCTCTTACGCTTATCATCTATAACGTTGTATTACGCTACCCGTTCTTTACTTATCCATCTACAGACTGGGGATATTTCATCTTGCTCGCGATATTCCCAACGCTTCTCGGTCATTCTCTATTAAATTGGGCTGTGAAGTGGGTGAGCGTAAATGTCATTTCAATGAGCATCCTATTTGAACCGATCGGGGCTAGTATTCTCGCCTATTTTATCCTTGGCGAAACATTGCATACGATGCAATGGATTGGTGGCGGAATTATCATTACCGGTCTTTATCTCTTTATAAGAAGCTACACCTACAAAAGAAAACCGAAAAAATAGCTTGGCGTCCCCTTTCAGGGGACGCCAAGCTATTTCGACAGTATTCGAGCTAAACCGGGTGGTGCCTGTCACCACTCCTAGCGCGCTTTAGGACACGTCTTACAGCACGCGCCACCTTCCGATATTTGATCGTACAAACAGCATGTACGTCGGAAGCGGATCTCTCCTTCTTCACGCTTCACTTTCTCTGAATAATACGGCATGAACGGGTTTGCGCCGCAGGTGAAACTTGTGCAGTTGAACTCCTTGAGAAGGTAATGAAAGTCTTCTTTAGCTCGACGCACTTGTACCTCATTTCCCTCAGATGGGATCAGAGTTTCATAGAGCCAGAACAAGTAAATGGCCACATTCTCCCATAAAATCGCCGCTGATAATTTCGTCGCTTTCACCATTGCTTCAACAAACGGAGCAAGGTTCTCGTTAATCAGTTTATTGGCAAGTGCTGCTCTTATTTCAACACGATCTTTCTGAATAATGGTGACGTCTACGTCGTTATCAATCATAAGCTTCATCATCCAGGGCTCCGCATCTGTATCAACTTCATAGCAAAGCTCATTAGGTCCTGCCAGAATCGCTTTATCCCACATCGTAAAAGCATACAGTATCGGCACAACCGTCATAAAACCATATCTTTTCATAAACTGTGATCCCGCCACAATTATAGATGGAAAATGGCTTTCCTCCACGAGCTGTTCAAGAAGACCTTTTAAGTGATGCTCATCGTGTAGCTGCACAAAGCTTGCACTGCTTTCACCCACAGTCAGGCGAAACTGTTCCAGTCTTTCTATCTCTTCTCTCGTAAACACCGGGTGCTCAGCGACCATTTACCTTCCTCCCTTTGCCATGTGGTACACAAAGCGGTGTACCGAATAGCGGATCCTCTATAATGTTACATTGAAGCCCAAACACATGCTTCACAAGCTCTTCATTCACGATCTCTTCTGGTTTTCCTTGATCATAAATGCCCTTATCCTTTACAGCAATAATATGGTCGGCATAGCGACAAGCGAGGTTTAAGTCGTGAAGAACCATTAGAATGGTCCGGTTATCTTCTTTATTCAATTCAAAAAGTAAATCGAGTACCTCCACTTGGTGAGCGAGGTCCAAGTACGTTGTTGGTTCATCAAGTAATATAATATCCGTATCCTGAGCAAGTGTAAGCGCAATCCAGGCACGTTGCCGCTGTCCTCCAGAAAGGGAATCAACATTACGCTCAGCAAACTCTTCCATGTGCGTTGCTTTTAGCGCGTTTTGAACGGCATCTTCGTCCGCTTCAGACCATTGACTAAACCACGTTTGATAAGGATACCGTCCTTGCTTAACGAGCTGCAGAACTGTGAGGCCTTCAGGTGCGACTGGTGACTGTGGAAGGATAGCCATTTTCCGAGCGATTTCCTTTGTTGGCTTATTCGAAATAGCCTCCCCATCAAGAACAATTCCTCCAGAATGCGGCTTTAGAAGTCTAGCTAGACTTCGTAATAGCGTTGATTTGCCACATCCATTTCCACCAATGAGAACGCTCATCTCTCCTTTAGGAATCAATAAGTTCAGCTGATCAATAACGGTTTGTTCTCCATATCCAAGCGTTAAATCTTTCGTTTGCAGTGCGTACACGTCGCCACCTCCTCATCATTTGTTTCTCGATCGAATCAATAAATAGATAAAATACGGTGCTCCAATCGCCGCTGTGAATACACCAGCCGGAACCTCCAAAGGTGAAAAAAGCGTGCGGCCAATTAAGTCAGCAATCATCACAAGTATACTACCAACAAGCGCAGCCACCGGCACAACTACACCGAAAGACGATCCGACGAGCTTTCTCGCAATATGCGGTGCCATTAAACCTACGAATCCGACTCCACCAGCAAATGCAACAGCCCCTCCTGCAAGCGCCGTGCTAATTAACAGTAACGCAATGCGGTCTTTTAAAAGCATCGCTCCTGCACTTCTTGCTACATCATCCCCAAGCTCTTGCAAATTCACCCTTCTTGAGTAAACCATTAAAATAATCATCAGAACGACTACCCACGGCAGCAGCGTCAGAACATCCTGGCCGTTCGTTCCGTGGACACTGCCCGTAATCCAGATGTTTGCATCAGACGCTCTGTAAATAGGACCGATAATCATCAATAATGTCGTTAGCGCCTGCAATAATGCCGTTAACCCGATTCCAATCAATACTAAACGAATCGGTGAAATACCATTTTTCCATGATAAACCAAACACAAGAAATCCAGCTAAAATAGCGCCGATAAAGGAAGCGAGCGGCAACCATTGAATGCTTACCGTAAGGGCATTCGCTTTATCACTAAAGATCGTAAGAAAACCAATCGTTGCAAGTGCACCGCCCCAAGTGATGCCAAGAATATCAGGTGACGCAAGTGGGTTCCGAATCATTCCTTGAAGAATAGCGCCAGATACTGCAAGGGCCGCGCCAGCCAATATGGACATGACGATCCTAGGAAAGCGGAACTGCTTCACAACAAGCTCATTCATCTCATTCCCATAACCAAATAGCGCCTTCACCACTTCATCCGGGGTCATAAATATCTCCCCAAGGCCAATACTAAGTAATGCGATGATGATAACAGCGCCAGTCAGTCCCGCTATCACCCAAAGCGAGCGGCGATCTAGTAGAAAAGAAACAGCTTTCATTCGAAAGGAAGTGTATTTCATCATAGCTGTTTAAACTCCCTTCGAGCAATATAAATGAAAAATGGCGTTCCGATAACAGCCGTTAGTACACCAACTGGCGCTTCAAGTGGCATGATCACATACCGAGCGGCAATATCAGCTGATAACAAAAGAATCGCCCCAATGATTGCGCTGTACGGAATGACCCAACGATAATCCGGTCCTGTAAAAAAACGAGCAACGTGTGGGACGACGATGCCAATAAAACCAATCGGTCCAGCTACGGCTACTGATCCTCCGGCAAGAAAAACGATAAAAAGTGCTGCGAAAGCTTTGACAAGCAGGGTACGTTGCCCAAGTCCTTTTGCGACATCTTCTCCAATCACCAGAGTGTTAATTTTCGGACTGATCAAAAGCGCACCGACTAAGCCAAGTCCAATATAAGGAATAACCGAGTAAAGCATATTTAGACTGCGCCCTTCAATCGAGCCAGCAAGCCAGAAGAGAACATCTTCAAGCGCTTTCTCATTCAACACAAGCATTCCTTGCGTTAATGAGGAAAACATCGCCGCAATGGCCGCACCGGCAAGGGTCAGCTTCATCGGTGTAAGCCCTTCTCTACCAAATGAGCCAAGCACGTACACGACGATGGAGGCGAACGCAGCTCCAAGAAACGCTAACCAACTAAATGCTGCGAGTGACGTAACAGAGAAAAAGGTGACCGCAATCACTATCACAAAACTCGCCCCCGCATTTACGCCTAATATGGATGGTGAAGCAAGAGGATTTCGAGTAATCGCCTGCATCAAAGCACCAGCGACAGCAAGACTTGCGCCTACGGCAGCCCCGATCAGTGCTCTCGGAACGCGATTTTCGATAATAATAATATGTTCATTGCTTCCATTAAACTGCGTAAAGGCTTGCCAGGCCGTTGTCCATGTAATACTTGTTAAGCCATAGACCACGCTCGCAAGCATCAGTATTATGACAAGCAACAAGCCAACTGCTAATCCGAACCATTTTTTATTCATTGAGTGTAATTTATACGTCATAAAGGTTAATCCCTTTCTTTATCATCCTTTTTAAGTTTAAGAAAAGAATGAAAACGTGTCAATGAATATGAGAATCACTCTCATTTACCTGTTGACTAATTTGTGACAATTCAGTATGATTACATCGTAAATGAAAACGATTATCAATGACAAGGAGGATATACATATGTTAAAAAAAGGATGGCTCATCGTTAGTCTAAGTGTACTTATGATCCTTGCTGCGTGCGGCACAGGTGGGAATAATGAAAACGCTACTAACTCTGGTGGGCAAGAAGAAGAGTCTACTCGAACAGTTTCACATGCAATGGGCGAAACAGAGGTGCCAGAGAAGCCAGAAAAAGTTGTCATTTTAACTAATGAAGGAACAGAAGCACTACTTGCTATGGGAGTAACACCAGTTGGGGCAGTACAATCATGGCTCGGCGACCCGTGGTATGAGCATATTTCGGACGATATGAAAGATGTTGAAGTCGTTGGAACAGAAAGTGAAGTGAATCTTGAAGCTGTCGCTGCACTTAAACCTGATCTCATAATCGGAAATAAATTACGTCAAGAAGACATCTATGATCAGCTTAGCGCGATCGCTCCAACCGTTTACTCAGAAACGTTGAAAGGCGACTGGCAGGAGAATTTCAAATTCTACGCTAAAGCACTAAATATGGAAGACAAAGGCGAAGAAGTGATGAGTGCTTACACCGACCGCATTGACTCCATGAGTGAAGAACTTGGCGATCAGCTTGATCAAAAAGTGTCGGTTGTTCGTTTTCTAGCTGGACAAACAAGAATTTATTACAAAGACTCGTTCTCTGGCGTTATCCTTGAGCAGCTAGGCTTTGATCGTCCAAAATCACAGCAAAAAGAAGATTTTGCTGAAGAAGTAACGAAAGAACGTATTCCAGAAATGGATGGCGACGTGCTCTTCTACTTCACGTATGAAGCGGGAGATGGCGAAGCGAATTCCACTGCGGAAGAATGGACAAATGATCCATTATGGAACAATCTTCAAGTTGTCAAAGACGGTAACGTTCATGAGGTGAGTGATGCGATCTGGAATACGTCTGGTGGCGTCATTTCGGCTAACTTGATGCTTGATGATATTGAAGACGTTTTTAGTAAATAAAGAAATAAGTGTAGCCCGGCCTGCGCCGGGCTTTTAATATGCTTGAATTTATGAATTTAAGGGAAAAAGAAAGAGAAATGTTTTCTGAAGATTATGGCAAGAAGACAAGTTCTCTTCAGGTATACTAATAGAAAGACATATAAGGAGGGGATAAATCGATGCCAAATGTCTGGACACATATTTTATTCGGAGAAGAAGCTGCGATGGAAGCCGGCATATGGAATACGATCAAAGGTGACCTGCCTTTCTTTCGACTTGGTGCACAGGGACCTGACCCTTTCTTTTATCATAATTTCTGGCCCTGGAAAAAGAATAAGCCTGTTCAAGAAGCGGGATCTGTTCTTCATCAAGATCATTGCGGTTCATTCCTCATGGAGATGATTGAATACGGAAAGCAGGACGATCCGATGCTTCGCGCATATATCCTTGGCTTTGTGACGCATCATATTCTTGATCGAAACACGCATCCTTATATCCACTATCGTGCCGGTCTTGAAGGCAACCGACATCAACAGCTTGAAATTATTATAGATACCATTTTGATGAAAGAATACAAAGATGTAGAAACGTGGAAAACACCCGTTTACCAAGAGATTCACATTGGCAAATCACTCTATCCTCCTATTGAACTCATGCTGTATGAATTGATCCAAACCTTTTATCCAGAAACAGCTGAACGTATGCCAGACGACTATATTACTCAATCTTATCGGGATATGGTACTTGCGCTAAAAATATTATTCGATCCACACGGATGGAAAAATCAACTTTTAAAGAAACAAGTCTCTTCCTTTTCCTATCGAAAACAAATTGGCAATGAAGATTATTTAAATCGTGAAGGCACCACTTGGATCCATCCAGCTATTAAAGACGAGGAATCCACCGCGACCTTTGAAGAGCTGCTTGAGCAAGCGGAAGAAGAAGCAACAAGTATCCTGCCTCTTATTTATGATTACTGGCACAACGAAGAAAACTGCCTAACTGAATTAAAAACACAAATCGGCAACCGCTCGTATGACACAGGAAAAGATTGCACGCTTTCACTTGAGTTAAAGCACTTCGACCCCATTTTGTAAGGGGTTTCATATCATAAGAAGTCTCTGAGCAGTGTGTCTGCTCAGAGACTTCTTTGTGGTCTGTTACTTGGTGGGAACTGTAGAGAAAACCACTTAATTCCGCGATTTTCTCAATAATTCCGCGATATCTCACTTTTTTCCGCGAAAACCATTATTAATTCCGCGAATATAAGTTTATTTCCGCGATTCTGCTAATTACATATCCACTCCTTCATTCACCATCACAACCTTCGCCTGCTCTTTCCCTTTTTCGATATTCACTTTACTAAGTAAATAGATGCCTGCTAGAAAAAAGACAACTAGCGATACGATCCCAAGTCGACTTGAGCCTGTTACCTGACCAACGAAGGCAAAGAGAAACGGACCGAATATCGCTGAAAATTTAGCTGAAATTCCATAGAAACCGTAAAATTCTGCATGGCGATGATCCGGAACCATACTTCCGAAAATCGAACGACTTAATGCTTGGGCACCACCCTGAACGAAGCCGACCATGATCGCAAGTAGGTAGAAATGCGTAGCAGTTGTCATAAAGTATCCTAGTAAAACGATGCCCACATATATCCATAGCGCTAGCATAAGCGCTCGTTTCGGGCGAATTTTCTTCGCTAAGTAGCCAAATAAGAAGGCGAACGGTATGCCTACAAACTGCGTAATGAGGAGCGCTGCAATCAAATCATTCGCTCCTATTCCGATATCTCTTCCATAGATCGTCGCCATTTTAATAATAGTGGAAATGCCATCATTAAATAACCAGAAAGCGACTAGAAAAAGAAGAAGCTGTTTATAGTGGTTCAATTCCCTAAACGTTGTGCGGAGTCTTTTAAAACCAATTGTCACATAGGAGCCGCTTAATCTCGGCTGACTATGCTCAACTTCATGCACGTTTTTGAACATTGGAATCGAGAACACAAACCACCAGACTCCAACACTTGCGAATGAAAGCTGCGTCGCGACAAGCGTACTCGGAAGGAAAAACCACGATGGATTTAGGATCATCATCAGGTTAACGAGAAGCAGAAGCCCGCCGCCAATATAACCAAAAGCGTAGCCTCTTGCTGAGATACGGTCCATCTCCTCCCCTTTTGCGATCTCGGGTAGGAATGCATCGTAAAAGACGTTGCTACCTGAGAAACCGATTGTTCCAAAGATTAGTAGAATAGAAGCAAATAAATATCCGCCCTCACCAACGAAAGCCATTAAAACACTTGCAATCATTCCCATATAAGCAAAAAAGCGCAAAAATGTTTTCTTTGAATTAGAATAGTCAGCAATAGCACCAAGGATCGGGGCAAGAAAAGCTACGATTAGAACGGCAATGGATTGCGAATAGCCCCAATATGATGTGGCAAGGCTTTGGTCAATATTCTTGGCAGCGACATCGTAATAAAAGACAGGGAGTACTGCTGCCATCATCGTCGTTGCAAAAGCAGAATTAGCGAAATCATACATCATCCAGCTACGAATCTCTTTTTTTCTCATCTTTTTGCCTCCATGATGTTCAATTCCTTTCAGCATAGCAGGTCGTGACACCTCTTTCTTGAGGCTGGAACATTCTTCATGATCATTTTACAAATGACAGACTTGCTACATATTCTAGCTGCGAGTACACTAGCGGTAGAGTAATGAAACGGAGGTCGTCCTATGGACCAAAAAGAAATTCAAGACAAAGTTATTGAAAACTATCAGCGCGATGAAAACATGATGATTCTTGTTTTTGCTCAGTGGTGTGTAAACAATGACTTAAATCCAGAAACGCTTTACGCAAAAGCTTATCCAGATCAGGTGAATAACCCTGCTCTTAAACAAAGCATTGAACTCGTTGTACCAAAAGAAGAATCAGAGCATATCCCAGATCAAACGGTGATTGGCGTCCTATCCCTTTTCGGAAATGATGACCTTGCGTTTGTTGTAACAGAAGAAATCGACAAACGCCAAAAAGAAGATAAATAAGCGTTTACCACAGTTTATTCGATAGCAGAGGGAAACTTCCCTTTATAATCAACGAAAGACCCGGTGCATATGCTCCGGGTCTTTCATTTTCAATTAGGCATCGCGAAATAGTTTCACAAGTGCCTGTGTACCACTATCTTCTTCTCCACGCTCAGCAAGATCTTCGTAGAGCTTTTTCGAAAGCTCAAGGCCAGGTGTCAGCATACCCATTTGCTTGGCAGATTCAAGAGCAATGGTCATGTCTTTAATAAAATGCTTCACGTAAAAGCCAGGCTCAAATCGATTTGAAACCATTCTTGGCGCAAGGTTGCTTAGCGACCAGCTGCCAGCTGCGCCAGATTCAATGCTTTCAAGAACTGTTGTCGGATTCAATCCCGCCTTTTCCGCATAAACAATCGCTTCAGAAACGCCAATCATGTTACTTGCGATGGCAATTTGATTACACATTTTTGTGTGCTGTCCCGCGCCTGCTGGGCCTTGAAGAACAATATTTTGTCCCATTACTTCGAAAATCGGTTGAGCTTTTTCAAACACTTCTAACTCTCCACCAACCATAATGGAGAGTCGCCCTTCCTTCGCCCCAACGTCCCCTCCTGATACAGGAGCATCAAGCGCGTAGAGCTGTTTTGATAGGGCATGCTGATAGATTTCTTCAGCAAGAGCCGGGCTAGAAGTTGTCATATCAATTAGAATCGAATGTGGCTTAGCATGTTCTAGTATCCCTTTCTCACCTATGTAGAGCTCTTCTACATCTTTAGGATAGCCGACCATAGTGATGATTACGTCAGCATGCGCTGCCACGTCCTTCACTTCATCTTGCCATTCTGCCCCTTCTTGAATAAGCGCTTCTGCCTTACTTTTTGTTCGCGTTGAGATAAGCGTGTGGTATCCCGCGTTAATCAAGTTTCGAACCATGCTTTCTCCCATTACACCAATCCCAACAAAACCTAGTACTGGCTTTCGATCCATTTCAATCGCCTCTCTTCCCAGAATTTCCTTTTCTATCACTTCTCTTCATCGTACACTAAAAGAGAGGTGAAATCATAATGAAAACAAGCAGTTTTGCCGGTCTATTTCTTTGGGTAGCCTTCGTTGTCACGAAATTACTCACTACTCCAATCGATACACTTCAATATGTCATGATGTTATTAATGTTCGCTTATCTTGTACTTGTGCCGTTAACCTTAAATCTCGTCCCACAGGGAAAGAACTCCTTTTATCGTTATGCCACCTGGATTCAGCTTCCATCAGCTGTTCTTGCTGGTGTTTCCTTCTTTATTGAACAGGGAACGCTCGCTGTACTTCTAGCCGTTCCGTGGTTTCTTACAACGATTTTAATTGCGCTCTACGGATTTTCTCGTCTCCTCCAAACATGGAAGAGAAGCACAATTTTTGAAGTTCTCATTCAACTGGGTTTAATGTACATAAGCATTGGGGGACTCTGGCTCATTCTACATCGGACAGGCATCCAGATTCTCCATTTTAGTGATGTAATCGTCCTACTCACATCTATTCATTTCCACTATGCCGCTTTCATTACACCCATTACGATGGCGTTCATCGGGAAAATGCTTCTAAAAAAAGCACCTTCCATTCAGCCGTGGTTTAAAACGATTGCGATCTTTGTTCTATTCGGCCCACCTTTCATTGCGGTTGGTATTACACTATCGGATTCGTTGCCCGTTCTTGAGTTTATTTCAGTCGTTGAATTCGTAACACCGCTCATCGTTTTTTCGATTCTTTGTCTCGTCTATTTAGTGCCAACATTGGATTATTCCGTTCAAATGTTGCTCTCAATTTCATTCGCTTCTCTGCTATTCTCGATGAGTTCCGCTATGATTTATGGGTTTGCTCATGTGAATGAAACCGTCATTCTCGGTATCCCTTTAATGGTCTTTTTCCATGGGTTCGTGAACACATTTGGCTTCTCTTTATTTGGCCTGCTTGGCGTGACCGCGATGCAGGAAACAAAAGTACTCAAAAAAACCAGCCTCTCTACATAATGTGAGAAGCTGGTTTTTTGGATCATATTAAGAAATAAAGAGGAATTTATAGCTCCTCTGCATAGTGACCGAGTTTTTTCAGTAGTGTAATGGCCGTTTCTTTCTCTGACTCATCCAAACCGGCAAAGATCGACTGGACTTGTTTCTCATGGTTAGGAAAAATTCGATCCATTAACTTTTTACCTTCATCCGTGATAACAGCATGTGTGATCCTTCGATCATTCGGACATGGATTGCGCTTCAAATACCCTTTTCCTTCAAGCTTGTCAACAACGTAGGTGATGCTTCCACTCGCAAGTAGAATTTTCTCACCGATTTGCTGTAGCGGCTGATTTCCTTTGTGATAAAGCAACTCAAGTACAGCAAATTCCGTTGGATTTAATCCATAGCTTTGAATATCCGTTTTAATATGATCGGTAACAGAGCGATTCGATCTAGCCAGGACAATGAATAGCTTTAGTGAAAGCTCACGATCTTTATCATTCATAACGTTCACCCTTAACTTCTAATATCTTGAATTCGAGATAATTATACTTAATTCCAATAACTTATGTCAACTTAATCTGGAAAATTGCTACTATTTTTCATTCACGGAATGAATATGGTCCAACAGCTGTTGAAAGCCAGATAACGCCTTCGTGAATTCCTCTTTTGATAAACCACTGTTTGCCGCCATAGCGTCTGGAATGATCGAAGCTTCCTCTCTTAACCCTTCCCCTTTTGGTGTTAAACGAACCATCACTCTTCGTTCATCTTCTTTCGAACGCTCTCTCATCACGAGACCCGCTTCTTCCATTCTTTTTAGTAGGGGAGTTAACGTACCTGAGTCCAAATAAAGCTCCGCGCCAAGCGCCTTAACGGTTGTTTCATGTTTTTCCCAAAGAACTAGGAGAACGAGATATTGAGGATACGTAATACCAAGCTGGTTCAAATAAGGGCGATACATCTTCGTAATTTCCCTTGAACAAGCATATACAGAAAAACAGAGCTGATTCTCTAGTTTTAATTGTTCGTTACGGTTCATGATAACCCCTTCTTTACAATAAGTTGTGCACAATCAACTTATCCCGATTTGGCTGTTATGTCAACATGATCGCTTTCTATTGACAGATAAATAACGATGAGATATATTTAATCTTGTAAAATTAAATTGTGCACAACTTAAATTATTAGGAGGAGTTTTATTATGGAATCGTTATATACTGCAAAAGCATCGGCACACGGCGGCAGACAGGGCAAAGTAGAATCAACCGACGGCGTCATCAACATGGACCTTCGTATGCCAAAAGAACTTGGCGGTCAGGGAGGAGAAGCAACAAATCCTGAACAATTGTTTGCAGCAGGTTATGCAGCTTGTTTCGATAGCGCCTTAAATATGGTCGCACGCATGAAGCGAATTAAAATCAAAGATACGGTAGTAGAAGCGCACGTATCAATCGGAAAAGAAGAAGACGGCGCATTCGGACTTAGCGCGAAGCTACACGTTACAATTCCAGGTGTCGATCAAGAAACAGCAAACGAACTTGTTGAAGCGGCACACCAAACTTGCCCTTACTCAAGAGCAACGCGCGGAAATATGGAAGTGGAGCTAGAAGCAATCGCGAAGTAAGCTTCAATCACTAGAAAGAGCTACCGACAGTCGGCAGCTCTTTTTTACTGTTGGGGCGGTTTGGCCAATAAAAATGGAACTTGGACAATAAAATCAAATTTTAGCCAATATCCACCCCACTCCACCAGAAACACATCACCCAACTAGGAGAAAAGGTTTTTTTCTCTTCTAAAATCGCTATACTGGAAGTAGATTAGCGGAAGGTGTGATGGATCGTGCTCACCGTTTCAGAATTTGAGAGTGTTAAGGCTGTAAAAGGGACTTTTCAGCTTGGTGGCGTTCGGATGAACGTGTATATGTACCTTGTAGATGAGCTATTGATCGACTGCGGACCTCGCCGCCTTCAAAAAGAAATAATGGATTTTCTCTCTAAGGAGAGCTATACCCAAATAATCTTAACGCATCATCATGAAGACCATACAGGCAATGCGTCGATGCTTTCTTCAGAAATACCGATGTATATTCATCCTGAAGGCATTCCTTTGTGTCGTGCGAGACCTCATCTCCCCCTCTATCGCCGCGTTTTCTGGGGCTCCCGAAAACCATTCGACGCTAAAGGAATCGAACATCGATTCAAAACAAAACATCATACATTTGATTTACTTCACACGCCCGGTCACGCGCCAGATCACATGGTCCTTCTTGAGAAGGAACGAGGCTGGCTGTTTACAGGGGATCTCTACGTTATGAGTCAGCCAAAAAGCATTTTCCCTTTTGAATCAATTCCAGACGTCATTCAATCACTCCAAAAAGTATTATCACAAGACTTTAAGACCGTTTTTTGTTCGCATGCTGGTATATTACAGAACGGGCGCAGACGAATAGAAGAAAAGCTTTACTATCTTCTTTCCATTCAAGACCAGGTTCTTGCAAAACATAACGATGGCAAGCCGGCATCCGTCATTCAGAAAGAATTGTTTCCAAGTCGGCATGTGCTGAACTACTTTTCACTTTTCGAAAATTCATCTAAACATATCGTTACTTCGATCATAAATAAAGAAGGATCACGCTAGTAGACGTGATCCTTTTCTGTATATTGATCATACCAATAAATTCGATTTCTCCCCTGTTTTTTTGCCAGATATAACCGCTCATCTGCGAGCTTCATGCATGGAATAATGCCATTTTCTAAAGGATAAAGTGCTGTTCCAAAACTCATTGTCACACTAAAATCTTCACCCTTTGCAGTGAAGGTCATATTTCTGATAACTACCTGAATATGTAACAAACATTCTCGCGCTTCTTCTACATCCTCAGCATCTAACAAAATAGCTAATTCCTCTCCGCCATATCGATACGCTCTGCCTTTTGTTCCAATTTGTTTGTTTAATACTTCGCCTATTTTACGGAGTACATTATCGCCAACTAGATGCCCAAATTGATCATTTACTGATTTAAAATAGTCTAAATCGGCAATAACAACGAGGATCGGCTTCTCTCGCTCAGCACAGTGACGCAAATCTTCTTGAAAGGAGCGATGATTGTATAGATCCGTTAAAAAATCTTTCCGCGCAATATCTTCTAATTGAGTATTCTTAGAGCGCATCTTCCGTTCTCTCGAAACGATAATCCCGCCAAGAATCCCCATAAATATAAGGAACATAAAATCTAGAAGGTATGAAATTAGATTATCCCCATTAAACGAATAGCCGCTAAAGATAAGAACTACTGTATAACCTACACCTAGACACAGCGCTGCAATCATACCTCCGCTAAATTTCCAATACACTGCAACATGGAGGATAATTAAATATCCGATGGGAAAGAGCGGACTCCCTCCGCCTCCAGTTAACACAATAAGCCATAGAAAAGCGACGTAATCAAAAGCGACACTCACTTTCGTCATGTAGTGGTATCGTTTTGACTTTAAAGGCGTTCGATGTAGCGCATATTCAGCGACTGCCATATAAACGAAACCAAATATAAGCAAACTCAAAAAAGCAAAGCTATTTCCCTGTAATAAAATATAATAATATACCCCTGCAATGAGGAGAAAAACCCATCGAAAAAGCGATAAAATCTTTTCAATTATATGGTCATTTTCTGTTATTACATTCATTATTTCACCCTTTTCACCTTGATTTATTTCAAGTATGAAAATTTTTCCACCGCATTCATTATAACGCAAAAGTTACGAAACAAGATGCTGTTTTCAAAACTTTCGAACAAGATGAATACAGAAAAAAGGAAGACTTCACGTGGAAGTCTTCCTTTTCATCAACTGCTTTATTTCTTCTGCTACAGCTAACCCTGATAATACAGCACTTTCGATTCGCGTTCGTCCGGCTTGATCATTTTCATGTAAGAATGCATCCCCTGCTACAAAAACAGCCTCTTTCTCTGAAACGTTGAGAAATGGATGATCATGAAAGTGCACTGCTTGAGCATAACGCCATCTTTTTAATTGTTGAGACACCAACGACTCAAAGGGAAGCAAGTGCTCTATCCTTTTCAGCAGTTCAGCCAAAACAGCTTCATCCTCATAGTGATAAAAACTCTTTGAGAAATCAGGAGATGCAGAGACCGTTATAATACGTTCATCCGAAATACCTTTTACACGATTATCAACCATACGCTCGATGCCGTCAGGCAAATCTGAATCCTTATGCCCTTCAGGAGGTAGCCTGGTTTCGTCTTCTTTTTTTAAAGTCAGAAGGCCAACTACCGCAGGATTGAATGTTATTTGGTTGAGCGACTGATGCGATTGATCCGATACATGAACGTCACTCGATTCAAGTATCTGTAGGGTCTGGGGAGCAGGTGGGGTAAATAGTACAAGGCTTGCCTGGACTCGCTCACCCTTCTCCAAAATAACGACGTACTCTTCTTCAGACCGCTCAATTCGCTCAACTTTACTATTTAATTGATGCGGTACTCCACTAGCAAGGTTCTTTACTAATTGATTCATACCGTTTGTTGCTTTGTATCTTGCATGTTTGTCTCCGAACCACCTTGATATCCATTGGTTCTGTTCCCATTTATCGACAAATTGCTGGAACTGATCTGTTCGAACGGTGAAAAATTGTGCCCCATGATCAGCTCGACCATCTCCTATTCTTCTCGTTGCGAGCCGGCCACCGACACTTTTGCTTTTATCAAGTACTAAGGCATTAACCCCGTCTTCGGTTAATTTTCTTGCCGCAAGAATTCCAGCAATACCGCCACCTACAATCGCAACATCAACTTTTCTCATTCAAATAAAACTCGGTATTCGCCGTATCCTTCTTCTTCAAGACTTTCTTTTGGAACGAATTTCATTGCTGCTGAATTAATACAATAGCGAAGACCATTCTCTAAAGGACCATCATTAAATACATGACCGAGATGAGAATCAGCTTCCTTGCTTCGCACCTCCGTTCGAATCATAAAATGACTGAAATCCTTCTTTTCTTTCACAAAATGATTGTTGATCGGCTGCGTAAAACTTGGCCAGCCACAGCCAGCATCATATTGATCCGTTGAGCTAAATAATGGTTCACCAGAAACAATGTCAACATAGATACCAGGTTTGGCATTATCGTAATACTCATTCTGGAACGGACGCTCTGTTCCATTTTTTTGTGTCACTTCGTATTGAATATCTGTTAAACGACTGCGAAGTTCGTCATCGTTTTTCTCATATGCCCAGTTTTTCTCTATGAAATCAGCGCGACCTGATCCTTTTTTGTAGCGATTGTAGTGGGCAGGATTTTTCTTATGGTAATCCTGATGATAATCTTCAGCCGGGTAAAATGGCTTGGCTGGGAGGATTTTTGTCACGATCGGTTTGGAGAAGCGTCCACTTTCTTCTAGCTCTTTACGAGACTCTTCAGCCAGTTTCTCTTGCTCTTGGTTATGATAATAAATCGCTGTGATGTACGTGTCACCACGGTCAAAGAACTGTCCGCCTGCATCTGTTGGGTCAATTTGACGCCAAAATAGATCAAGTAGTTTAGTGTATGGAAAGACGTTTGGATCAAATGTAATTTGAACGGCCTCAACATGACCGGTAGTTTTCGAAATGACTTCTTCGTATGTTGGATAAGGCTTCTCTCCGCCTGTATAGCCAGATACGATGCTTTGAATGCCCGGCATTTCTTCAAATGGCTCAACCATACACCAGAAACACCCTCCAGCAAATGTTGCAAGCTCATAATTCGTACTCATTCTCTACCACTCCAATATAGAAGATTTATTCTACCCTTAAGTGCTACCAAAGGTTCGATTGGTTCGTCTAACCATCAGAAGGAAATGAACTACCTCCTCTTGATGGAAGTTTTCACTTTACATATAACATATCCGAAATGGACGGTTTATTGCCAGAAACTTGCTTTATGAGTAGGTAATCAGGGAATAAATTACTAAAAATCAAGAAATCTGCTACAATTTAGAAGTATAACTACGTGAAAAAAGGAGATCTTCGACTATGGCTACGTTTCAAGAGAATTTACAGAAATACGCAGATTTAGCGGTTAAAGTAGGAGTAAATATTCAACAAGGACAAACTCTTGTTGTAAACGCTCCTCTGACATCAGCCGAATTTGTTCGAAACATTGCTGAAAGCGCTTATAAAGCTGGAGCTAAAAATGTCCACGTTGAATGGAACGATGAAACCTTAACTCGTATTAAGTTTGACAAAGCACCTGACGAAGCATTCAAAGAATTTCCGACCTGGAAAGCGAAGGGCTTTGAAGAGATGGCAGAGAACGGAGCGGCTTTTCTCTCAATCACCTCTTCTAATCCAGACCTTTTAAAAGGTGTAGACCCTGAACGCATTTCGAATGCAAGCAAAACAGCAGGCAAGGCGATGGAGGGGTACCGCAACTATATGATGTCTGATCATAATAGTTGGTCAGTAGTTGCCGTTCCTTCTAAAGGATGGGCTCAGAAAGTATTCCCAGACGCACCAGATGAAGAACAGGAAGCCAAGTTATGGGAAGCCATTTTCGAGGCCACTCGTGTTTCAACTGGCGATCCGGTTCAGGCATGGAAAGAGCACAGTGCTAACCTTGAACAAAAGGTGGATTATCTAAACAATAAGCATTACAGCAAACTTCACTATCGTGCGCCGGGAACAGATCTCACTATTGAACTTCCAAAGGCTCATCAGTGGGTTGGCGGAATCAGCGAGAATGTGAAAGGCGATCATTTTGTTGCGAACATGCCAACAGAAGAAGTGTTTACAATTCCGAATAAAACTGGTGTGAACGGCGTTGTTTCCTCAACAAAGCCCCTTAGCTACGGCGGAACAGTCATTGAGGACTTCACGCTTACATTTGAAGAAGGACGCATTGTAAAAGCAGAAGCGAAGAACGGCAATGAAACACTTCAACATCTGATCGAAACGGATGAAGGCGCTCACTATCTCGGTGAAGTAGCGCTCGTTCCTCATGATTCACCAATCTCGAATGCAGAAATCATTTTCTTCAACACGCTTTTCGATGAAAATGCTTCGAATCACCTTGCGATTGGGAATGCTTATTCCTTCTGTCTTGAAGGTGGGAAAAACATGTCGAAAGAAGAGCTTAAAGCGGCAGGAGCTAACGAAAGTGTAACGCACGTCGACTTTATGATCGGTTCAAAAGAAATGGATATTGACGGAATTAAAGAAGACGGGACAAGTGAACCAGTGTTCCGCAAAGGAAACTGGGCAATTTAGTTTTTAAAGCAGAGCCAACGAGCTCTGCTTTTTTATTTTGAGGCAGGTGAACGTTTTCACTGGGATTCTTATGAAAACTCCTTTATACTTGAGTAAAATGATAGGTTTTAACGGTTATTAAAAAAGGAGGTTATTACATGAGCCCAAAAGTATATATCATTCATGAGAACGAGGAATGGACAAAACCCCTTAAGCATGAACTTGACCAGCTTAACGTCCCATATGAAGACTGGTTTCTGAGCGAAGGGAATTTTGACTTAAGTGACGTACCACCAGATGGTGTTTTCTATAATCGGATGAGTGCTTCCTCCCACACTCGTGATCATCGCTATGCACCCGAATATACTGCAGCAGTACTATCATGGCTTGAGAGTCATGGGCGAAGAGTATTAAACGATAGCCGCGCACTAGCCCTTGAAGTCAGTAAAGTTGCCCAATACGCAGCCCTTAGAAAACATGGGGTGGTTACACCAAAAACGATTGCCGCTGTCGGAAAAGATCATCTTGTGAACGCAGCTGATGCATTTTCTGAGCCATTTATTACGAAGCATAACCGAGCTGGAAAAGGTCTCGGCGTTCAGCTATTTAACAATCCAGAGACGTTGAAGGGCTATGTGATGAGTGATGCTTTTGAAGATTCAATTGATGGGATCACATTGCTTCAGCAGTACATTCAGGCTCCTGACGCTTCGATTACTCGCTGTGAGTTCGTCGGCGGGAAATTCCTCTATGCCGTTCGTGTCGATACGTCTGAAGGTTTTGAGTTATGTCCAGCTGATGCTTGTCAAGTTGGGGATTCTTTTTGTCCGACAACAGAAGAACCCGCTCCTAAATTTGAAATCATTGAAAACTTCGATCATCCTGTTTTGACCAATTATGAAGCATTCTTAAAAGCCAACGGCATCGCTTTTGCAGGAATTGAATGCATTCAAAATGAGCGTGGCGATTTGTTTACTTATGATGTGAATACAAATACGAACTACAATGCCGATGCAGAGAAAAAAGCAGGTATTTCTGGGATGAAAGCCATCGCTGAAACGCTCGCACAGGAACTTTCTAACCTTCATTCTCTACAAAAATAAAGAAGGGCGCCGCGGGCGCTCTTCTTGCTTCTTAATCTTTGTATTGCTCTTTTATCTGGAGAAAACCGTCTATATTTGCTAAAAAAACGTCAATAAGATTGGGATCAAACTGGCCTCCTCGCTCCTTTTTAAAATGAGCGAGAATTTTTTTTGCGTTCCACGCTTTTTTGTAAGGACGATCCGTAGCAAGCGCATCAAAAACATCAGCAACAGAAACAATCCGTCCATAGATGTGGATGTCGTCGCCACTTAGTCCATCTGGATAACCTTTGCCGTCCCAGCGCTCATGGTGCTCCTTGGCAATAACGGCCGCTGCCTTTAGTATACTGCGATTAGAATTTTTCAAAAGGTTATAGCCGATATTAGCATGTTCCCTTACCGCCATGAACTCCTCTTCTGATAGTTTACCAGGCTTATTCAATATCGCATCGGCAATGGCTACCTTCCCGATGTCATGCATTGGTGAAGCTACTTTAATAAGATCAGCTTCTTCTTCACTCAATCCGCATTTCATCGCTAGAAACTTTGCATACTCCGCTACTCGCTTAACATGAGCTCCTGTTTCCTTTGAACGAACTTCCCCAATTTCCCCCATTTTAAAAATGATCTCTCGTTGAGCCTCTTCCATCTCAATGTTCGTTAACACAGCTTCGAGCGCTTGAGCTGTATAAGAAGCTGCAAGGCTTAAATACTTTACGTCCTGAGCTGTAAATACTTCATCAGCAGTTAATTTGTTGATGACCTGATAGACTCCAAGCCTTTGATTTTGCTTATTCGTCAGAGGGATCATCATGACAGACTTTGTTCGGTAGCCTGTCTTCACATCCAACTCCGGACAAAACCGCTTATCCTCATAAGCATCATCGATTACGAGTGGCTTTGACGTTTGATAGACGTAGCCTACTAGTCCGCTCGTGGCAGGAACACGAATTTTTTCCATCCCATGAGGAATCCTCGCCAACAATTCATCTGTTTTTTCATCATATAGCCAGAGTGTACATCTGTCAGCAATGGTCATACCCCTTCCCATATTTTCCATAAGCATCAGGAGTCGATCCAGATTGTTCTCAATCGTTATACGAGCCGCATAATCAAAAATAATCTCGAGAAGCTCTTCAGAATGGAGCTCCCTATTCAATCGGCCATGAGACATGTAGCAATTAGGCCTCCCTCAACGTGCTCATTTCTACTCATGTGAATGAGCCAAATAGTAAAATACGAAAGTGCTAATCATATGAATACTTCTATCATACACTTTTCCAGAGTTTAGTGGTAGAAAAAGGAAGATGACCCCCCCACAATCATCACCAGTTTTTGTGTTTCGAATATGAAAGATTTAATCTTACTCACCCGAGTATGTATCCCTTATTATTAAGATCATGCGAAAAACTCTCTTCTTTTCTGATTCTACATTCATACGTATATAGAAAGGCAAACAAGGGAGTGGAAAAATTGTGAAGTCCTTATTACCTTTCTTTCCACCACAAAAGAAAAAGAGTTTATCTGCTACTCTCAAGTACGAGTTAAAAAACGCAAGCAAAACTCATTCAACTCCCTCGTCATTATCTGCCGAGGAGCAGCAGCTCGTTCAAGCCATTCGTGAAACAACAGAGCGTGCAAATGCGAATAACGTCACTCGCACAAGAGCTTATTTAAATTTCTTTTTCCAACACCCAGAAATCCATTGGGCTTTCCTTGCCCATCTCGTATCTCGGAATGCAGGATGGACAATGACTGATCTACAAGGAGAATATCTCCCTCACCTATTATCTGTAGATCAGCAGATATCCTTCTTCTCTTTTTTGGAACGAGGAAACTGGCTTATTTTTCAGGATGCCTATCCTCAACTTCTTGTTTATCAAGAAAGTGTTAAAAGAAGGAAACCACTTTTTCATCTACTATCTACTTTTCACGTCTCTTCTTTTATGAGTGTTGTTTGGAGAAGGTTCTGGATTGAAAAGGACCGTGATATCCTATCAACAGCTCTCATTATTAATGAACAACACTACATCGATTCACGCGTAATAAAGGATAACGTCTTCCATCAATCAGTTTTTAAAACATTGCCTTTTCAACTACAAAATGTTTTCAATATGAACGTGATTTTATTTCCAAGAAATGATAATAGCTCCATTCAGCTAATTGGGGAAACAGCCAATCATTTTCTTTATGTTAAGGAACGGATCCATCTTGGAAAGCGTCTCTACCAGCTTCTCTTTTCTAAGCAAGAAATCTTCAATGCCATTTTAGATTGGGCATCACATCATCCACATACTGGTTCACGAAAAGACTTTTGGCCACATTTTTTCCATCCAGTAAAGGAAGGAATACCGGGAGAAAAGCGCACCATGGAAAATTGCATGATAACAGAAGGGCCGCGTATTTATAGCCCCCTTTTATCTGTTTGGAAGGACGTCAGTCATGAGCCTCCCAATCGAGAGGATTGGTTTACAAATGATTCACCCCTCTCCCTATTTTCGTTACCCGTTCCTGATTTAACAGGAAACGTGGCGAAAACCTACTGTCACTCAATTGAATGCCTCGAAAAACTCTGTCGTATATAAAAGTCCTGCTCATCTCCAATAAAAAAACTTCCGCACGGGAAGTTTTTTCTGATTAGATAATGTTTTGCATTCTCAAAACTACTTCAGCAATGAGAGCAGAACCTAGAAACGTTCCTACCATGACAAACATAGCGACCACAACACTTCGCCAGCCGAGCTTTACAAAATCTGTCCAAGAGCGTCCAATTGCTATACCAGCATAAGCTAAAATTGGAGTTGCAAGGGCGAGAATATTAATATTTTCCGTCCACTTTACGACATATTCAGAACCTGGCATGATGGGCATCGAAAGAAGAATCCCAATAATTCCAATGTAAGCAACACTTGGAATGTTCATAGGGAGAACGTGCTGAAGAATAAGTCCAGCTAAACAAATGACAATTAAAACGAGCATACCAGGTAAAGCAGAAACCGGAAACACACTATACCCAATCCAGTTTCCCACAGCTGCGATCAAGCCGAAAATCACTAATAATAACGTCCACTCTTGTACATTTTTTAATAGCATCCTATGCTCCTTTCCTCACGCTCGCCTGAGGTGACTTTTCTTTTGTTAGCAGCTGATACATTTTTTCTGTTAAAGGAAGACCTATGAAAATGCTCATGTATAAGCCTGTTGAGAGCGACAGCAAATTGCTCGCACCTGCGAATGCAATAATGTCGTCTGAAAATGCAGGAAAAGCAGCAACGAGCGAACCACTTGCAGCGGCCATCATACTTCCACTTCCAATCCCAGAAGCCATTGCGAACGATAATGGATGGAGCGGTGTAATTGTCGCAAGGAACCCAGATATCACTCCCATAAATACTGCCCCAAAGACTGTGCCAAATATATAAATGGCCATAACGCCTCGTCCTTCAGGTGAATTAAAGCCATATTTATCAACAATCAGCCCAACGTTTGGCTCTCTTGCTACAGAATGCGCCATGCCAATGCTTTCTCTCTTCAGTCCAAGAAAAACAGCAATTGGCAAAGCAATGAATATCGTACCTAAATTTCCGAATTCCTGCAGAAGCAAAGCGGGACCTGCTTCGATTAATTTCGGTAGAGACGGTCCAATAATCACGCCGATTTTTGCGATAAGTAACGTTACACCAAGCACAATTAACGGTTCAGCATGAAGCGCCTGCGTTTTTTTAACAACTGGTGTAAAAAACAGACCGAGTCCAATAAGCATGGCGTACAGCATTGGCAATAATAGAATAACGCCTGGCCCTACTGTAAATTGAAAAACGCCAATCCATTCTGTTAATGCAACAATTCCAAACACAAGTAAATGCAATCTCCAATCTTTCCAAATCCCCTTAAGTTGATCTGACACCCGTATCCCCCATTTCCTTTTCTGCATGAAAGCTCTAAAGTTATTGTTATCTTAATATTTAGATTCTTAAAAGTAAATGGATTATTCTTACACACGGGGTGAGATTTAGCCTGAATTTTTTTAGGAAGCGGATACAAATACAGGCACTATCGTCTTTATCCTTTTTAAGATAAAATTTAGCAGAAAAAAAAGCCAGGCATCGCCCGACTTTTTATTACTCAGCTGTCTTCCCTTTTGCCAATCTTTCTTTTCGATTAATAATCGAAGCACCAACAAGATCTCCCGTTACATTAAGACCAGTGGCACCCATTCCAACTAAGGCATCCACGGCTGTTAATAAAGCAACGGTTTCCATCGGTAACCCAACCTGAGCAAACACGGTGGCGATCATGACGATTCCTGCACCAGGGACACCTGCTGTACCAATTGAGGCAAGTGTTCCAACGATGACGACCATCAACATGTCTGTAAAGCTTAGCGGTGAGCCAACGACATTTGCAGCGAACACCGCAGATATCGCAATTCGGATTGCCGCTCCGTCCATATTAATCGTGGCACCTAGTGGCAAACTAAAACTATATAAACTTTTCGAAACCCCTAGCCCTTTCGCCGCATTCATCGTAAGTGGCAATGTGCCAGAGCTACTTTGCGTAACAAAAGCGGTGATCATCGGCTTACTTGCATGACTAAAAAATTCTTTCGGACTTACTTTGAATAATAACAAGAACAGTACATATATTCCGATCTGTACAATTAAAGCAATATAAAGGACAGCGATCATGTTTCCGAGCGAGAGAATTGTATCCAACCCCTGATTTCCAATTGTTTTCGCAATGATTGCAAAAATCCCGATTGGAACATACTGCAGAATCACATTCATAATTTTAAAAGTCGCTTCATTCAAGCCTTCAACTACTTTATATAAGTGCTCACCGAGCTGACCGTGTTCTTCTGAGTTTCGCAGCGCAGAAATCGCGATACCAAAAGCAAAAGCAGTAAAAATAATACCAAGTAGGTTCATCTCATTAAACGCTGTAACGATATTTGATGGCACGATATTTAAAAGAACACTTACAATCCCAGGATTATCCGGAACGTCAAATGATTGGTTAGGATCGATTGATAATCCTGTACCTGGATTAAATAACGTCGCTATTGTTAGTCCAACGATGATAGCTAAAGCAGACGTCAAAACATAGTATAGAAACACCTTACCTCCCATACGGCCAAGATTATTCAATTTCGTTTGATTGACACCAACAATCAATGTAAATAGAATTAATGGGATAATAAGAAATGATAGCAATTTAATTAATAAATCTCCAAGCGGAGCGAGAATGGCCGCATCCTTGCCAAAAGCAAGACCAACTATAATACCGAGAACTAGCGCAACGGTGATTTTTACTATTAACGAAGCATTCAAATAGCCTCTCAATACATTCTTCATGATTTCCCTCCTAATAAAAGAATGTTAATTATTCATATATAATTACTAGGGAATAAGATACAGCACTATAAGCTATAAGTCAAAATGTTAGCTTTAACCTCCAAATATCTGAGCTTAACCCACTCTACAAAACTTTCATTCTTTAAATCTCTTTTTCATGTATAGAGTAGGATAAACTCGGATAGACTGCTTACTAAAATCTATTAAAATAGCTGGAGGATGAACATGAGTAAACTAGAAGTATTCCCCGTCACCCCTTTCGAAACGTACCTTGAGATGACGCAATACGGAACAGAGGTCCATTTTGAATACGATAAGTACGAGCTCTTATCCGGAACAGTTGAAGATGGAAAGATGTATTTTCTAATTGATTACAACACAGGACTAACGTATGAAGTAGAAGAAAACATTGCGCATACTTTATTACAATTAAATGAATTAGGAAAAGGCGATCATCTTGTCCAGGAGATCAGACCGCGTTTACGACCCTCTACATCCCTTTCCCGCATATGAAAAAGTCCTGCTAGACGGCAGGACTTTTTCATATGCTTCATTCGTTTATCTGGCGGAGTTACCTACATATCCATCACGTTCACTAGTTCCGATTGAATCACATATCGTTCAGCGGCGTGTCCAATGAATTCAAAAGGATAGCACGTCGTTAACGTTAATGTCGCCTCTTCTTTGTCGACAATAACCGTCCTGTCGTCCTCATCAACAACCTTTATTCCGACAACGATGTACTCATATCGTTTTCCATCGAATTCAAAAAAGATTGGATCATCTTTCTGAACATTATTCAATCCAGTGAAAACGGTGTCCCGATGTCCACTTAATACGGTATGACGGCCTTGATCAGGTGTCGTTGTATACTGACTTACGTACATCCCAACACCTTGACTTAACGTTTCTTCATCTGTTCCCCAATAAGTAGTAAATCCCTTTTCAATTGCAGGAATAATTAATCGACCTACTTCCTCGCCCTTCTCATAAGCATTTATTTCATCACTCATTACCGCCGCTTGCTCTTTTGAATGACTACTAGCCGTTTCTATTTCCTGAACTTCGCTTGCTTCTTCGGTATTCCACCTCTCAGTCTCTTCAGCATCTACTTGCTCAACTGCTTGCGTGGACTGCCACCACTCATAGCCATAGAAGGCTGCTATAAATAGACCTGCACACATCAAAACAACATAAACTTTGTTCATTTCTCCACCTCAATTGCTCGTCCTATAGAAAGGGAAAAAAACGCATCATGCTTGGCGGTTCTTCACAATAGATTATTGAGTACGTGTTTTCCTTCTAAAAACCAATAGGCCACCTGCTATTAAAGCTAGTGACGCTCCACCTAAGGCAAGCATAGGATTGGCAGTAGCCGTTTCAGGCATTTGTCCGCCCTCCAATGGCTTCGCCGAATCAATCACATTAGCTGGAACGGTAATTTCATCAACACCGTTATAGTTGTCTACCGACATTTCCATCGATTGAGTCATATTCATGCTTTCTCCCTCGATTTCCATATCCATATCAATGTCCATTGATAATTGCTTCATGTAATAAGTCTTTTTATCGATCGTCACTTCATAGTTAAAATCATTAATCGTCATCTGCTCCATAAGTCCTTTCATTGACCCGGAGTCTTCACCTGACATACTCTCTTCAAACATTTTCATAGATGCTTCCATTAACGTCTTGCCGTCGCCCTCATATGTTAAAACGAATCCTTCGCCAGTTTCTTCAACGCTCATCTCTTCACCAAGTTCTTCGGCTTGCGACATCTGGCCTTCCACCATCGTCATGCTTTGAAGCTCTTCTAAACCTTGCGTCAGTTCTTCAGGCATCTTAATCCAGCCCTTTTCAGGATCTTCCTGGTAGAAACCTTCCTCTGTCCAATAAGACTCTAGTGAGACTTCACCTTCCTCAGGCGATTGTGTTGTCACAACCTGATGCATTGCGAAAGGCTTCAGCGTTATGTCCGCTTCAGATTCGCTAGAAATGGACATCGTTTCACCTTTAAGAGGAATCGATTGTTCCATATTTGTTTTTGTAGAATAGCTCTCGATTTCAGTCATTGCTTCATTCGACTGCTTTAGAATGTCCGTCGCACTCATTTCCTTTGCAGAGGTGTGAAACGGGGCACCTACAAAAACAACTGCTGCTAACGATAGTGGGGCTAACTTCTTTAACATCCAAACACTCCAATTCATTTTTTTGGCAAGAGAAGGCTAGGGATCTGACGTTACATTATGTATGGAACTACCTGATGGTTTTCGTAATCACCAGTTTCTTTCACATATGCCTTAATTTCCCATTTTTGTATAAATCGAAACATTTTTATATAAAAAACCAAGGAGCCTCCGAATAAAAGGCTTCTTGGTTTTGAGAGACAAACTATTACGAATCAGAAAAGAATCCAATAACATCAAGGTAGATCCTATATGAGATACAAATAGTACTTTTAACACCATTGTATATAAAAGGACTTGATGAGGATTTATGGTTACCTCGTTTGAAATTTATAGCGTGTTTTTGATTCGTATGGTGTGTTTTCACTTAGCACAACAGATGGAAATTCTGGTTGATTAATAGCATTTGGATGTTTTTGCGTCTCAAGACATACCCCTAGATATTTTTTTGAAGGAACCTCTCTTATCTTGAAACCTTCACATATGCTGTTGCCTGTATATAGCACAACGCAGGGCTCGCTCGTAGCAACGGTCAGCTTCCGTCCTGAAGAACTTAATACAATTTCTTGATGATCTTCAAGGATAAATGGATGGTCATACCCTTCACCTACTATTAAATTCTGCTCATGAGGATGATTCACACCCTCACTCAATTTGTTCCCGTCTCGAAAATCAAAAGACGTTCCCTGCACATTTAATAGCTTTCCAGTCGGTATCATGTCACGGTTTAACTCTAAATAGTAATTGCTTTTCAACTTTAAAGAATGACTCAACACATCTTCCTTCAAATCCCCACTTAAATTAAAATAAGTATGGTTTGTCAAATTCATGATCGTATCTTTGTCAGAAGTAGCACTGTAATGAATCGTTAATTCATCTTGATTGTTCAAAGTATAACGTACAACAACTTCTACATTGCCCGGATAACCTTCTTCTCCATCAGCACTATGATATTTAAATTCAATAGTCCCCTCATCCTGGTGATTTTGAATGACTTTGGCATCCCAAATTACGCTATTAAACCCCCTACTGCCTCCATGAATATGGTTGTTAGCATCGTTTTTATGTAAGTGAAATTCTTTTCCACCTAATTCAAAGGAACCGCCTTCAATTCTTCCAGCTACTCTCCCAATAACGGCCCCAAAATAATTGGAACAAGTTAGATACTCTTCCAGGGTGTCATAACCCAGTACTATATTTTCAAGTTGTCCATTCCTATTTGGGCTGAGAATGCGAGTAATAATGCAACCATAATCAATACAAGAAATTTCAAAACCACTTTTCGTTTGCAACTTAAATAATGTTACATCCTGACCATTTAACGTTCCAAAGTTTTCTTGAGATATGTTCATAAGTATTCCATCTCCTTATAAAACGAAGTTATTAGACTATTATCTAAAAAGGTTCTAGTAAAATTGGGGGTGGAAAAACCAAAGAATGAATCGATTCTTTTAATACTTTGGTTAGTATATCACCTACATATTTGTTAATCTACTGACTCCATACATATACGGTTCTTTCTAGAATCTGATTCGAATTTCTCTCTTCAAACACGTTCCAATTTCACATCTGTTCACTTTTGCAAATTGACGAAATACAAAAACAACACATTGCAAACCCTTTCATATTAATCTTATCGCCTATATACTTAGCAATATCAAATCATGATTTGTTTCATCCGTATCATTTTGCAATTGTAAGGGAGTTGGAGATCTCCATGTCACTTGATGAAAGAAGCACATTTTTACTAACAAAGCTCGTGAATGCAACAGAGTTAGTTACGGTTGATCATGTCATTGACCAATTAGGAATATCAAAACGAACTGTTCATTATGACCTACAAAAAATTAACGATTGGCTAGATGAGAACAAGCTACCCATTATCCAAACAAAACAAGGAATGGGGTACTATCTCTCTGAAGAGACCAAACAAACCGTTCCTAAATTGATGAAGGAACTAAAAGAATGGCAGTACCACTATTCTCAACCGGAACGCATCACTTTAATTGGCGTTGAACTCTTAACAAACGATAAGCCAGTCTTTATGCAGAACTTTATGGAACGTACTCAAGTAAGTCGCGGCACAGTCGCTAAGGATTTAAAACTTGTTAAAAAAGTTCTGGCCGAGGAAACATTAACTTTACAATTTGAAAGAACAACCGGCTATGTAGTGGAAGGTAAAGAGGAAAATAAGAGGAGAATATTGAGTCGTTTTCTGTCCGAGGTTCTCACAAATGGACAATTAACCGAAATGACGAATTTTCTTTATCCTCTCTTAAAGAACGGTGATGAACACACCTATTCACACCTCATTCCGATGAAGCAAATCATCATGAATGCTGAGCCAATTCTAAAAGTAGAGCTAACGGACGATACGATACATGTTCTAGCCATTCAGCTTGTCGTTCTTCTTCAACGTTTGAAAGGCGAGCATCGCATCCTGCTTGATCCAGATGAAAAACACGCTGTTTGTTCAACGAGAGAATTTGAAGCAGCAAAGAGCATTGCAAAAGAATTAGAAGTTCAATTCAAACTCTCACTATCAATGGATGAGATAGGTTTTATCACGATGCACCTTCTTGGCTCAAGGGTCAATTATTCTGAAGTGGGCACTGTTGGTAGTCTTGAAAGTAACAAGCTGAGAAACGTTGTTAGAGAGATTGTTAATGAATTTCAAGTTTACGCTTGTGTCTTATTCGATCAGCGCGATGAACTAGAAGAAGCTCTTTTTCTTCACCTTAAACCAACGTACTACCGCTTGAAATATCATGTTCCGATTACAAACGAACTAACAGAGTCGGTACAACAGGAATATCCAGATGTCTTTTCCATTACGAAACGCGCTGTTTGGCCGATCGAATTGATGATGTCTCAAAAGCTACCCGATGATGAGCTCGCTTATCTAGCGATGCACTTTGGAGCTTGGATGCAGAAGGAAGAGCTTCCGGAAGTGACGTTCGGAAAAGCAATTATCGTTTGTGAAAAAGGCATTGGCACATCAAATATTTTAAGAGGACAGCTTGAAAAGCTTCTCACAAATGTGGAAGTCATTGGGACAGTATCAAGAAGACAATTTATACAAAACCACTACGATGTGGATTATGTCTTCTCTACATCACCATTGGAACATGACACGTTACCTGTGTTAACGGTGAATCCCATTTTGACACAGCAGGGAAAAGAGAAAATCCTTCATTGGATGGAGGAAGTACAAACAACTTCTCATGAAGAAACTGACTTGAACCCAGATGTGATCGTTGAAATCATGAAAAAACATGGAACGATTACGAATGAGAAGGAACTAAGAAATGAATTACATCAGTTATTTGCTCCATCACCAACCAGCTTATCAATAGAAAGGTTTGAACGACCTATGTTAAATGACTTACTACATGAAGAAACCATTCAATTTGCTACGCAGACAGCAGATTGGAAAGAAGCGATCAAAACAGCAGCTCTGCCGCTCCTTGCGACAGAGCAAATCACCTCTTCTTATATCGATGCCATGATCAAAAATGTAGAAGATTTGGGGCCTTATGTAGTCATCGCTCCAGGAATCGCTATTCCTCATGCCCGTCCAGAAGAAGGTGTGAATACGGTTGGTATGAGCTTGCTTCGATTAGATCAAGAGGTTCCCTTTTCATCGAAAGAAAAGCATCAGGTAAAGTTGTTAATCGTACTCGCTGCAGTAGATAACGAAACGCACCTAAAAGCTCTTGCTCAACTTTCGGAGCTGCTGTCAGAAGAAGAAAACCTAGAAATGATTTATGGTGCAGAGGAAAAAGAAGAAATTATTAAACTCGTATCAAAATACTCAAACTAAGGGAGAGAATAAAAATGAAAAAAATTCTTGTTGTATGTGGTAATGGACTAGGAAGCAGCTTTATCGTAGAAATGAACGTGAAAAGTATTCTAAACGAGCTTGGAATTGAAGCTGAGGTTGATCATACAGATCTTACAACTAGTAAATCTGAGAATGCTGATTACTTCTTAGGCTCAACAGAGATTGTTGAAAATCTAGAAGACGGCAAGCGAAATGTCATTAAGCTAAATAATTTAATGGATAAAAAGGAACTAAGGACGGCGATTGAAGCAAATTTGAAAGGGGCATAACATCATGGTCGATCTTATAATGAAAGATATTCTAGGAACACCGGCGATTCTTGTAGGGTTATTTGCTCTTATTGGTCTCCTTCTTCAAAAGAAAGATGTCGCAAATGTTATATCAGGTACATTAAAAACGATCATGGGATTTGTCATTCTGGGGGCAGGCGCTGGCGTGCTTGTCGCCTCCCTTGATAACTTTAGTAGTATGTTTGATCACGCTTTTGAAATTCAAGGAATCATTCCGAATAATGAAGCGATTGTAGCATTAGCGCAGGATGCGTTCGGCGCAGAAACAGCGATGATTATGCTTTTCGGAATGGTAGCAAACATTCTTCTAGCACGCATTACCCCTTTTAAGTATATCTTCTTAACTGGTCATCACACCATGTTCATGGCATGTCTGATTGCTGTTATTCTTTCAACTGGTGGCTTTAGCGGTGTAACAATGATCGTCACTGGTTCAATTATTCTTGGTTCTCTGATGGTCCTCTTACCTGCCCTACTACAACCTTACACAAGAAAAATTACAGGTAGCGATGATTTCGCGATCGGCCACTTTGGCTCGTTCGGTTATCTAATCGCAGCTGCTGTCGGAAAAGCAGTTGGTAAAAACTCTAAATCTACTGAGGAAATTAAAGTACCGAAGTCTTTTAACTTCTTGCGAGACACATCTGTATCCGTTTCTCTTACGATGGCGATTCTCTTCTTCGTAGTCGCTCTTTTCACAGGGCCTGCATTCATCGAATCCGAGCTAAGCGGTGGAACAAACTTCTTAGTCTTCTCGTTTATGCAAGCGTTAACGTTTGCAGCTGGAGTGTACATCATTTTAGCGGGTGTAAGAATGCTCCTATCTGAGATTGTACCAGCTTTTAAAGGAATTGCTGATAAAATCGTACCAAATGCGATTCCAGCACTTGATGCCCCGTCTGTGTTCCCATTCGCAAACAACGCGGTAATCATCGGTTTCTTCTTTAGCTTTGTCGCTGGACTTCTCAGCATGTTCCTTCTACCGATCTTAGGCCTAAAAGTAATTGTTCCTGGGCTTGTCCCTCACTTCTTTACCGGAGCCGCAGCTGGCGTATTCGGTAATGCAACTGGCGGGCGTAAAGGAGCGGTATTTGGCTCTATGGCTAACGGGGTAATTATTAGCTTCTTGCCAGCTCTTCTTCTTCCAGTGCTTGGCTCATTAGGCTTTCAAGGAACAACATTCGGAGATTCAGATTTCGGCGTAGTCGGACTCCTTCTCGGAGGCTTGATTGAACTTCTATCTTCTAACATCCTATTCCTTGTGATCGTTGCTGCGATACTAATTGCTGTATTTGTAGGGACTAGCTTAATTAAACGTTCTTCAACGAAGAATAAATTAGAAGAAAAGCATGAAGCTATGTAGGTGATTGAAAGAGACCATCCCTGGTTAAAGGGATGGTCTCTTTTATACTACGCCAAATACTTTTCCACAGTTACCATATAAACTAGCTGATCCAAGTCATTGGAAATACATTCTCGCTAACGTTGAAAAATCAATCATTGTAATATGCGCGCCAAAGATTAAACTCTTTCTAATGAACACATCTAACTCTTGGATTAATAAAAACTTAGCATCTTTATAGTCAATTCCATTTAAAAAGAATAGTTTACAGACTATCACATCTTTTCTCGATCAAGCTTATGATTAATTTCATGAAGCAAATAAAGCCCTCGAAGCAAACAACCTACGATAATCCCAAATCCAATGATGAGTCCGATTTCGTTCAATGGCAACAATATAAGTCCAACCACACTGCTCGCTACGATAAGAAAAAAGAGAAACATCTCGCACCTCCTAAATTCATACAAAACTAATCTATCATTTCTTACGTCAAACATGGGGTTATGAGCAAAATTAATAAGTATTTTTGTTTCTTTACAGACCTTAACCAGTGATTTCTGCTACTTTTATCTACAACCCAACAATAAAAAGAGCAGCTGCCATTATGGCAACTGCTCTCTTTCATAATTTATCAAATTCACTTAAGAAGGGAATCCTAGTACGGCTTTCGTTTCAAGGTACTCTTCAATTCCGAAATCTCCCCACTCGCGTCCGATACCGGATTGCTTGTAACCACCAAACGGTGCTGCAAAATCCATGTCTGCATTGTTCACTTTAATTCTTCCAGCACGGATGCTTGTTGCAACTTTGCGAAGCGTTTCTTTATCTTCACCAAAGACATAACCTGCCAGGCCATATACAACGTCATTTGCGATTTCGATCGCTTCATCAATTGTTTCATATGTGATGATCGACATAACTGGTCCAAAGATCTCTTCTTGCGCAATAACCATGTCATTCTTCACGTCTGTAAAGATAGTTGGTTGTGCGTAATAGCCCTTTTCAAGACCTTCTGGCTTACCAGTTCCACCTGCGATAAGTGTCGCGCCTTCGTCAATTCCTTTTTGAATATAAGACTGCACGGTATTCCACTGCTTTTCAGAAACGAGTGGTCCTACATAGTTATTTCCATTCGGATCGCCAACTGGGAATTCTGGAAGAACATTTTTTACCGCTTCTTCAAATTCTTCTTTTCTAGAAGCAGGAACAATCATTCTAGTCCCAGCGGAACATACTTGACCAGAGTTTGTTGCAATGTGGCTTACAGCAGCTTTAGCAGCTTTTGTAATGTCTGCATCTTCAAGCATGACAAATGGAGATTTCCCTCCAAGTTCAAGTGCAACTGTCTTGATTGTTTCTGCCGCGTTTTTCATTACTTTTTCACCAACGCCTGCTGATCCTGTAAACGAAACAAAATCGATATCAGGGTGTGAGCTAATGCCGTCACCGATCGTTTCGCCTGTACCGTTCACAAGGTTAAATACGCCTTTAGGTACGCCAACTTTATCAAAGATTTCTGTTAAGATAATTGCAGCAAATGGTGTGATTTCAGCTGGCTTTAAGACAACTGGACTACCTGCTGCAAATGCACTCGCAATCTTAGTAGACGATTGGTTTGTCGGGAAATTCCAAGGTGTAATAAGGCCACTTACACCAACTGCTTCTTTAAAGATCGTATGATCGCCACGATCTTCTGAGAAAGAATACTCTTTCAGTGCTTTCGCTGCTTCAGAGAAGTGTTGATAGCCCATGTTGTAATGAACTTTCTCTGAAATGGATCGAGGAGAACCAAGTTCTTGTGTAATCACGTCAATGATTTCTTCTTTACGGTTCGCGTATTCTGCCGCGATATCTTCGAGCATTTTCACACGTTCTTCTCGACTTGTTTGAGAGAAAGAAGGGAATGCCGCACGAGCTGCTTTAACTGCTTTATCCAAATCTTCTTTCGTTCCCAAACTAATCTTGCCGATGACTTCTTCTGTCGCTGGATTGATTACGTCATGTGTTTCTGAACCTGTAGATTCAACCCATTCGCCGTTAATGTAATGTTTTAATTGGTTACGCATGATGTAAAAACTCCTTTTTATGTTTAATCGATTTATATCATTTAGCTTATCTTTGCTTCCACAGTAACTGTAACCGATAAGGACTATAGTTAAACATACGAATGCTTTTATGAAGTTTAGTAAGCGATTGCTTATTTTTGAATTCTGGGTATGCTAGCTTTAGACTATTAGATAGAGACGTGAAGAAAGGATGATCAATAATGGGACAATCCATTAAAGGTAAAATCGCTTATATTACTGGGGCAAGTAGCGGTATCGGACGTGCGACGGCTCTTCAGCTTGCAAGTGAAGGGGTTCATATTGGCTTGATTGCCAGAACAGAAAGCAAGCTAAAAGAAGTCGCTGTGGAAGCAGAATCTTACGGTGTTAAAGCCGTTGTTGCGCCTGCTAACATTGCAGAGATTGATGAAGTTAATAAAGCCATTGATCACTTAAAAAACGACCTCGGCTCGGCAGATATTCTGATCAATAATGCTGGTATGGGGCGATATGGCTCATTCTTAGAAATGGCGCCCGATGACTGGAAAGAAACTCTCGAAGTAAATGTTTACGGGACGTATCATGTAACGCGGGCTGTACTTCCACAAATGATCGATAAAGATAGCGGTGATATTATCACAATCTCGTCAAGTAGCGGTCTAAAAGGCACAGCTGGCTCAACATCTTATAGTGCTTCTAAGTTTGCCATCCAGGGCATGACCGAAGCTCTCATGCAAGAAGTTCGCAGAAATAATATTCGCGTCTTCACACTAAACCCAAGCCTTGTTGCTACTGAACTCGTCTTCGGCGACAAGCTCGACGAACAGGATAAGGAAAAGTATATGCAACCTGAAGATCTCGCTGAATATATGGTTGGCCAGTTGAAATTGCACCCTCGCATTTTCATCAAGCAGTCATTGCAGTGGGCGACAAATCCGTTTTAAATCATAAACAAACAAACCAGGGGGCTCATTTGCAATGAGCCCCCTGGTTTGTTTAAAACGCTTTCCTACATAATAATTAAATGTTGCCCTCCCTCATTCAAATATCGATAGATCAACCGTATCTGCCATCTTCTCGTATCCTTCATCATTTGGGTGCAAATGATCTCCAGAATCGTACTTCGGGAGATATTTCGCAGGATCGTCAGGATCTCTCAATGCTTTATCAAAATCAATTACATCATCGAAGGCTCCACTTGTCCGGATCCAGTCGTTAACTTCCTGACGTGTTTTCTCCCCTTCTTCTGTATACATATCGGAATTCTTATATGGTGTTAACGTTCCTCCATAAATATCGAGACCCTTTTCATGAGTTGCTTTAATAATCGCTTTCATACGATCAATGATTTTCTCTGAATCATATTCAGGATAATGTCTTAAATCATTTATACCTTCGTGTAATAGAACCGCTTTTATTCCTTCCTGACTTAAAACATCTCGATCTAATCTAGCTAATGCGTTCTCGCCTTTTCCTTCTTCACTATTAATTAAATGATTCGCAGATACCCCTGCATTCAAGACAGACATATTCACATGAGCTTCTTCTTCATTCATTCGATTGGCAAGATAGTCTGGCCATCTGTTATTCGCATTCATAGTTGAATAATTGCCATTCGCTATTGAACTCCCTATTATGACGAGTGCACCATCTACTGAATGATTTGGAACCACCTCTAATCTATCTAACCAGAACCAGGCTTCTTCTTTTGAAGTGTATGATGTTCCTTCCACATCCCCAGCATGATTTCCTTCCTCAGACATGTACACCGTTTGGTTTGAACGCTGATGCCATGTTGTAGGTCCAGTCTCACCATCTACTGATAAACTGACAGCAAGATTCTGATCCGCGCTAATAGGGAATTCAATCGAATCGCTATACTGCTTTTCACCTGGAGGAATTGTAACGGATTTCTCTCCGTTAAACGTGATAACTTGATCTGTCTCGCCGTCTACGCTCGCACCTTCTTTTGAGACAGCAACCCTTACTTCTTTCATAGATAAAGGTAATGAACCAAATTCATTAGACAGTCGAATACGCATTTGATCTCCATCCATATGGGGACGAAGTATTAACCGGATTGTTTGATCCTTAAAACCTTCATGCGAGTTTCCATCCTGAGCAGGCGCCTGCATGCTTGCTGTCCAAGATCCGACCCACTCACTCTCTTCTGATGCACTATTATTTGATGAAGGCCATCCTTTAGCACTTACCAAACTGATTGATCCAATGAGTGCAATGATGATAAAGCCAATTCCTATTCGCGTCATTGTTTTCTCGCCTCTCATGTTGTTTTCTATTGCACTTGTGACTTCCAAAGCGCTTCTGATAAAAAAGCCTTCGCATACTTCCAATAATCTCAGTTGGTCGACCATTCTTTGTTTCCTATTCTTAATTAAGAAGCATACCCTTATTCCTATAGAATGAAGCCGTTTGAGCTTTAACGTAAATAACTTGCAAACAAACTGATATATAGATTACGAACAGTTAAAACGGAAAGAAGCTGATAAGATTCGCACAATATCAATTTAAAAATCCGGTCCATAGGAAGATGAACAAAAAAATCGCCACTTTCATCATTTGAAAGAGGCGATTTTTTAATGAAAAACGATTCAATAAAACAAAAGCGATTATTAATTCATTTACCTTAACAATTGAGAAAGCAGCTGGCCAAGGTGAACTTATTAGAAGAAATCCATAAAATTCGATTCTCTGTTCGGTATTACTTTTTGCAGAATGGCTACTTCCTTCTCTGGCCCTTGCAGTAAACCTGCTTCATAAAGCAATTCCGCCTTCTGATAGCCAGTTAGAAGGGCTGTCAACGTATTAATATTACATCGTAGTCCACGTTTAGGTGGATGCATACAAGAAGCATTTTCTTTATCTCCCTTGTACACATTAACTCCCTCAGCGCTAATATGATAGCTCCTATTATTCCATTGTGCATGTGCATCTGTAATATGTAGAAAGAATGATTCATTCTTATCTAACTTGAATGGATACTGTTTTAGAAAGTTCTCTACATCTACGATTCGTGCCATGAAATAGGCTTCAACTATTGTTTTCACTTTAGGGTTGTTCAGCAAGAAAGGGAGTGGATCGGCTACATTCGTCAGCAGTGTTCCATCATCAATCATAGAATCATGCTGACAGATATAATTCCAAAGCCCTCGTCTCGCCTCACCATCCAAACAAACCAATTCCTCTACCTCAATCGAACGATCTTTTACTTGGTAGTACACATACCCTGTTAATCTGCCTTCTTCGTTTCGATATCCCGCAAACTGAAATCCTTCTGAATATACCCGTTCCCGCCACCAGCTTTCCGTTCGAACAAGCATGCCATTAAATCGATTAGAAAATTCTTCATATACTGGATTAAGCGTTTCGTAGACGTGTTCTAGTACAATTCGTCGAACTTTACCATTTACACTTGGTAACAGTTTGAAATCTTCCTTCTTTAAATTTAACTTTTTCCAGTCATTCAGAACTTCAAAACCAAACTTACGGTAAAAGGGAATTTGAAAAGGATGGAGAAAAGAGATAGTTTGTCCTCTATTCTTCATTTCCGATAGGGCGTTTTGTAGTAAACGTGCTACTCTCCCACCTCTTCTATGCTCAGGGTATGTTGCAACCGACGCAATACCGCCCATAGCGAACTTTTTCCCAGCAATCCATGTTTCTAAATCAATTAAATGAAGCTTAGCGGCAAGCTCGTCGCCTTCAAAATCTCCCCATATTTCATGTTGACTATAGCCCCTAATTTTTTCTTGTAAATCTTTATCAGGAACTTTATATTGAAAAGCATATTCTGAAAGTCGTACGGCATCAATTACTTCGCTTTTTTCTAATCTTCGCATGTTAAGCCTCCTAATTTAACGTTTTCCTTTTATTACAATCATGAGTGGACCAACAATCGGTAGAAGACCATGTATCCCTGACACACGGTCGCGTTCACGTAAAGCCAGAATAGAGAGTCCTGTTAATACTAGAAAATCGATCGTCATCACATGAACAAAATTCGATTCTAGAAAAGCTTTGTGATAAATAGAAGCATCTCCAGCCACTAGTCCGTAAATCATTAAACCAAGAGCTATCATAATAAGGACAAGGGAAAGACCACGAGATTGAAGTAATATCCTCAACTTATCTGGCGTTCGATTGGGGGCATCCTTCTTCTTATTTAAAATAAAATATGGCATTAAGCTAAATGCCCCAGCTACAAATGAACCAAGTACAAATGGCCATGCTGGTATTGAACCTCGGTCGCTCCGTAACAGCAATACAGCAAAAACAGCAGGAAATACTCCGAGTAGAGAAAACATGGCAAGCAAACTGGGATCGGGTTGATTCATCGTTAATAATTCAGAAAGATAAGGACCATTTCCTTCTGGCGCTAGAAAAACTGAATACAATATAAACCCAAGCCATAGAATAAGTAAGATGAATCTCTTCATCATGCACCTTCTTTCCACTTTATCTTTCTAAATCATAAAGTTATCCTGAAAAAATCTCAAATATGTGTAGAATTTTCGAACAATTGTGGTATACTAATTGTAACAAAACATTCACAAATTATTCTTTATTTCGACATAAGTTTAGTTTGTAAGCGGTATCATAAAAAGGAGTTGTTAACTATGGATGTCTATATGGTCTATCTTTTCGTTATCACGGCTACACCGTTGTTTCTGTGGCAGGATTATAAGAAGCTTGCTTTCTTACACACACCGTTTATTGTGGCAATCTGGGCGCTACTTATTTTCTACATTGGTGGCGGTATGACTCCAGTAGCACATACACTCTTTATTACTCTTTTCGCAATTAATGTTCTTTTCGCTCATTTAGCGGCTTATCTCATCTTTGCTCGCCCATTCCTTAAGGAACGGTCACTTGCAAAGAAAATGCCACAAATTGAAGAATAAGAATACTATAGGGTCACTAAAGGATCACCTTTCACTATCAAAAACTTCAAACAAAAAGCTGTTCACCTCTTAAGGTGAACAGCTTTTTTTGAATCACATATTCATATTGTGCATACCGAATGACATAACCCAGATTGTACCTGCAACGACTGCAACTGCAATGAAAACTGCGTAAAGAATCGTTCCGATCTGAATTCGGCTACTATCACTCTCAGTAATGTGCATAAACATTAAGAGCTGAATCCCTGCCTGAATCAATGCCAGGATGACAACAATAATCATAATCGTTCTAAAACTAAAGTCTGAAGCGAATCCGACCCATAAAGCAAGTAGTGTTAAAACGATCGATAGACCGAAACCAACAACGTGGCTCCATGGGAAATGGCTATGACTATTTGTCTGCTCGTTGTTTGAGGCCATCTTACATCACCATCCCATACAAGTAGACTGCTGTGAAGATAAAGATCCACACAACGTCAAGGAAGTGCCAGTATAAACTTGAAATAAAGACCTTCCTTGTTGTGTCAGGTGTTAATCCGCGCTGTTTTAACTGAATCAAGATAAGAATGATCCACGCAATACCCATAGTAACGTGGGCACCGTGCGTTCCGACTAATACGAAAAAGGCAGACCAGTATGCACTCGTTGTTAGTGCAGCACCTTCATGAATGTAATGAACAAATTCATAGATTTCAAATCCTAGGAATCCTAAACCTAATGCGAGTGTAATACCTAACCAGAGAAACAATCCTTTAAGAGAGTGATTTCTCATATAGTGAATAGCAAGTCCGCATGTGAAACTACTTGTTAGTAGCAAAAATGTTTCAATTAACACACCACTAATTTCAAAAAGCTCTTCTGGTCCTGGACCGCCAGCTGTACGACCAACTAATACTAGATAAGTGGCAAACAGTGTTGAGAACAAAGCGATTTCGGCACCGAGGAAAATCCAGAAGCCTAGAATATTCAGTCGGCCAGTTTCCGACTGATATTCTAAAGGCGTGTTAGGAGAATATTCGACTGATTCCATGCTTCACGCCTCCTTTATAAAGTAGTTTTTTTCTCATCTTCTTCTATTTCTTCTACGCTAACGTAGAAACCTTTATCATAATCAAATGAACGAATCACCATTGTTGCAAGGACACCAATTAGTCCAAGAATAGACATCCAATTCCAAGAGAATACCATACCAAATCCTGCAATAAAGAAGAATACACTCATCACAATCGGCACGCCTGAGTAACTAGGCATATGAATTGGTTTATAAGGTTTCTTCTCAGGTGTTTTTCCTTGTTTCTTCTCTTCTTTCATAATCCAGAATGCATCATGTCCTTTCGCTTCAGGAAGATGAGCGAAGTTATAATGCGGTACTGGAGCTGGTGTTGACCATTCAAGTGTTCTAGCATCCCAAGGGTCACCAGTTGTTTCACGTGGAGAGTAACGGAAGCTATAGTAGATGTTATAAACAAGAATCAAGAATCCGATTCCCATTAGCATACCACCGAACGTAGCAAGTACGTTTAAGCTCATCCATCCGTCTCCAATTCCATATGTGTAAATACGACGAGGCATTCCTGCAAGACCTAGGAAATACATCGGGAAGAAACATAGGTTAAATCCTGCAACGAAAATCCAGAAACTCCATTTACCAAGACGCTCGTTCAAACGGTGATTGAACATTTTTGGATACCAGAAGTATAGACCTGCGAAACAAGCATACACAGTACCCGAGATGAGCACGTAGTGGAAGTGAGCAACTAGGAAGTACGTATTGTGGTACTGATAGTCAGCAGCTGCCATCGCTAGCATAACACCTGTTACCCCACCGATAACGAAGTTCGGGATAAAGGCAAGCGACCAAAGCATCGCTGTCGTAAATCGTATTCGCCCTTTGTACAGAGTGAAAAGCCAGTTAAAGATCTTCACACCTGTCGGAACAGCGATTAACATCGTTGTGATGGAGAAGAATGAGTTAACTGCTCCACCTGCTCCCATCGTAAAGAAGTGGTGAACCCATACTAGGAAGCTTAGTCCGGCAATAACGACCATGGAATAAACCATTGCTTTATAACCGAAAAGTGTCTTACGTGCAAATGTACTAATAATTTCTGAGAACATACCAAACGCTGGAAGAATAACAATGTACACTTCAGGGTGACCCCAAATCCAGAAGAGGTTTGCCCAAAGCATTGGCATACCGCCATCCATCATTGTAAAGAAGTGACTTCCAAACAGACGATCAAACGTCATAAGTGCAAGTGCCACGGTGAGAACCGGGAATGCAAAGATGATGATAACCATCGTAATTAATGAAGACCATGTAAACATAGGCATTTGCATAAGCTTCATAGATGGTACTCTCATTTTCAAAATCGTAACGAGGAAGTTAATACCCGTTAATAATGTACCGATACCTGCAATTTGTAAGCCGAGTAAGTAATAGTTCTGCCCTACTCCTGGGCTTAGTTCAAGACCAGCTAATGGAACATAACTTGTCCAACCAGCAGATGGAGATCCACCAATAACAAATGAAATGTTAAATAGCATAGCCCCCATGAAGAAAGTCCAGAAACTTACTGCGTTTAGAAACGGATAAGCAACGTCCCGTGCACCAATTTGCAATGGTACAACAACGTTTATTAAACCAATTAAGAACGGCATAGCCATGAAAATAATCATGATTGTTCCGTGCGTTGTAAATATTTCATTATAGTGGTTCGCATCCAAAAAGCTTGAATCTGGAACCGTTAATTGCGCCCTCATGAGCATGGCATCTACACCACCGCGGAAAAGCATAAGAACTGCTGCGATGATATACATGATACCGAGTTTTTTATGGTCAACAGTGGTTAGCCACTCCGTCCATAACCATTTCCATTTTTTGAAATACGTTAAGGCGAAGATTGCGCCAATCAATGTTAGTGCAATTGATACATCCGCCCCATAGATCAGCGGATCCCCGGTGACAAAAAATTCATCCAATTTCATGGTGTCTTCCTCCTCTCTTAATGCGAGTGCTCCTCGGAATCTTTTTCAGAGTCTTCATGGTTCATTTCTGAATGATCCATTTCTGAGGACTCATCTTCATCAGTTGATTCGCCATTACGGACCTTTGTTGCGTATTCAGCGTCCATTCCATGATCAACCCACTGAAGGTGAGTTTCTGAGAATGTCTGCTCTTCTGTATGACCTTTAAGCATCAACTCATTGTATTTCTCTTGAGTAAGTTCAGGTGCGTCTTGCGCCTCTTCTACCCACTCTTCGTAATCTTCTTGAGATTCAGCTGTTACAGTAAATACCTGCTCAGTAAATCCTTCACCAGTGAAGTTGGCATTACGTCCGCGATACTCACCAATTTCATCAGCTTGCAAATAAAGTTCAGTCATCATGCCAGACATTGTGTATTCCTGCCCACCAAGTGACGGAATCCAAAATGATCCCATTGAATCTGCCGATGCTAATTTAAATAGAATTGGGTGATCTTCAGGGATATGAAGATAGTTCACCGTTTCAATATTTTCTTCTGGATAGCTAAACACCCATTTCCAATCGACTGACGTCGCATGAATTACAATTGGATCTTTATGAGACGTCGCTTCCGGTGCCTCTTCTAGTGCAAAAATCGTTTGTACAGTCGGCACTGCAAGTACAATAAGAATAATTACCGGAATTACAGTCCAAACAATTTCAAGGAATACATTCCCCTCGATATGTGGAGGTTCGTATTCAGGACCACTCTTACGCTCACGATATTTAACAAGGATGAGTGTAAATAGCACGAACACGACCAAAACAATAAACAGCATAAAGCCAATAGAGAAAAGAATTAAATTCGCTTGTTGTTCTGCTACAGGTCCTTTTGGATCAAGAACGGTTAAGTTACTACAGCCACTCAATACCATCACTGCAAGAAACATACTGAGCGCAAAAAATGATTTCATTCGCTTCACCGCCAGGCCACCTTCCTTTCTTCCTATATATTAGTTAAGTAGATTTTAAACAAAAAATGACAGAAACAACTGTTACCATTGGCTATTGTAGCAGGTTCCTTTCATAAATGTGACAGGTGTCACAAGATGTCAAAAGTTGCTCATGTATTTATCACTTTTTTGTCACATCTCATACATATTTTGTTCAAATTTGTGGAATGATTTAACTTTAATGGATATAACAGCGCTTGCTTTATTTGTCTCTTTTTTTCTTTAGACGCGGTCGTTGTCTATTCAATAGACTAATTGATAAAGTATGACTGTATTTTGAAATGAGGTTATCATGAGGTTATCATGAACTGACAAACTAGCACTTATTACAGGGTCAACTTCCAGAATAGGTAAAGGAATTGCGGAAGTACTATTAAAAAAAGGTGCAGAAGTTATTATTAACGGACCAACATCGTTAATTCAACGTTTTGCACGAGTCGAAGAAGTGGCAAACACAGTAGCCTTTCTCGCGTCACCATTATCATCAGCGATAAATGGATCAGCTCAGCGTGTAGAGGACGGAATTATTCGCTCCGTTTATTAGTACTACCCAATATGAAACCCCCCTCTGACTTGGTCAGAGGGGGTCAGAGGGGGGTTCGGCTATTTTGCTTCAAGTAGCCACTTTGTCGCTTGCACATCTACATAGCCGTTACTTTTAAAGGTAAGACTTACATCATGTTCATCAGGGAAAAACCTTGATGTGAACACTTCCTCACCATCATTTACAAACATTTCAATCGAGGATGAATCGACATAGAATCGAAGGTTATATACTTCATCAATGGAGCAGCTTCGCGACTCATCCTTTCCATCAACAAAACTCTTTCGTTTAAACGTTAATATTCCTTTATCCGCATCATAAATCATTTCGGCATTGTTTCGGAAGTTAACAGCAAACGAGTTTTCCACTTTCTGCACATGAAGAAGTAATTCATATGTGGTTCCGTGAAACTCCTCCCATTCCTTTTCTTCATTAGAAAGCGTGATTTCTTTTTTCATTTCATTCTGTCGCATGGCTTCTAATTCCTTCACAGGACGTTGGATAAGTTTATCCCCTTCGTAAGAAAGCTCTCGTGGGATGGTTAGCATGTGTATCCAATTGTGTTCGATTGTTGGATGATACTCTTCTCCTTGCTCAGGCACACCCATCCAACCAATCATCAGCCTTCTTCCGTTCTCATCAAGTGTCGTTTGTGGTGCATAAAATTCAAAACCTCGATCAAGCTCTGTAAATGATCCGTGATTCATCTTTCCACTCACATAATTTATTTCTCCAGAAAGGTACCCGGTTTGATAGACATTTTGGTACAAGTATCCTGTAGGCTTTAGCCCTTGTGGGGAAAAGAGAAGAATATCCTTCCCATCTAATTCAAATAAGTCAGGGCATTCCCACATGAATCCTAAATCGCCAATCGGTTCTTCCCCAGAAGCTGTAACGTCCCCTTTCAACGTCCAGTCCTTTAAATTGGTTGATTCAAACAAGGCGACTCGCCCTTCCTCATTTAGGTTCTGCGTACCAACCACCATGTACCATTTATCTAAATGCTGCCACACTTTTGGATCTCGAAAATGAGGAGTATATCCTTCAGGCAAGTTTAATACTACGCCCTTTTTATCAAAGTGAATTCCATCTTCTGATTCAGCCAGACACTGATAGGTTTCACGATGTCCCTGCTCATCTTTTACATTCCCAGTATAGAAAAGCATCAATTTATCTTCAGAGACGACCGCACTTCCCGAATAGCAGCCATTCTTGTCGTACCAGTCCCCAGGGGCTAATGCAATTGGGGCAAGCTCCCAGTTAATGAGGTCTGTAGACGTATAATGTCCCCAGAATTTAGCGCCATGATCCGTTTTAAAAGGCATCCATTGAAAGAAAACGTGATAAACGCCCTTCCATTGTATAAAACCATTTGGATCATTTAATAACCCTGCAGGTGGCATTAAGTGAAATGCTGAGCGGCGGTAGTCACTTTCAACTGTTTCACGTTGTGCCTCTATTTCTTTCATTGCAAGATCTTTTAGCTGCTCGTTTCGATCCGTCATAAAAATCACCTAGTTCATTGAAATTTTGAAAAAGGGGATCCGCTTTATTGAGGATCCCCTTCACTATTATTTATCTAGCATACCGTCTTTGTAGCCAAATGCCCATGTAAGACCAAAGGCAACCCCAATCGAAATAATGTTAACAAGTAGATACAAGACAATCTGACTATTCAAGAATAGTAATGTACCTGGGATAACAGTAACTGCAAGGCCCGTCGCTTTTAACTTAAAGAGTGATGCGAGGAATCCGCCGACTGCACCACCGATTAATCCCATGATAAATGGCTTCATATACCGGAGATTGACACCAAAGATAGCCGGCTCTGTAATTCCAAGAAAAGCAGATAAAGAAGATGGAAGGGCTAATGCTTTCAATTTCTTAGACTTTGTTTTCAGGCCAACAGCAAGTGCTGCCCCACCCTGAGCTGCGATTGCTGCAGAAATAATTGGGTTAAATGGATTGTAACCAAGGTTTTCAAACAACTGAATTTCAAGGAAGTTGAAAATGTGATGAACACCTGTAATAACAATAATTTGATGGAAGAATCCAATGATTAAACCACTTAGACCAAATGGAAGATCAAGAATATAAATCGTACCATCCATGATGTACTCTTCTACCGTATGGAAAATAGGGCCGATCGCAAATAGCGACAAAGTAATCATAATTAACAATACTAGGAACGGAGTTAAAATAAGATCTAGTGCTTCTGGTACTATTTTACGAATTCGTTTTTCTAACTTTGCTCCGAGTAAACCTGCAACAAAAGCGGGAATAACCGAACCTTGATAGCCTACTACTGGAATAAACCCTAGAAACTTAAGTGGCTCTGCATTTCCTGCCGCTACTTCCCATGCGTTTGGAAGAGCAGGCGTAACAAGCATCAATCCGAGTACGAGACCGATCGTCGGATTTCCTCCAAACACTCGGAAGGTTGACCATGCTACAAGCGCTGGTAGGAAGATAAACGCTGTATCCGTTAGAACTTGTGTAAATAGAATAAAGTTATCTGAGATATCCCCTGGTGTTAAGCCGAATAGAGCAAGTATCTCTTCTTGAAGCACAAGACCGCGTAGTCCCATAAATAAGCCTGTTGCTACAAGCGCTGGAATGATTGGAACGAACACATCACCAAATGAGCGGATTGCACGTTGGAACGCATTTCCTTGCTTCGATGATTCTTCTTTAATTTCAGACTTAGTAGAACCAGTTGCTCCTAGCGCTGTCACCTCATCATAAATTCGGTTAACAGTCCCAGTTCCAAAAATAACCTGATATTGTCCAGAATTATAGAAGGCACCTTTTACTTTCTCTACCCCTTCTACTCTTTCTTGATCAATTTTTTCTTTGTCGTGTACCATAATTCTTAGTCTTGTAGCACAATGGGCAACAGATTGAATATTCTCCTGTCCACCTATAGCATCAATGACTTCCTGAGCAATCTCACGGTTTGTAGCCAAAACATTAACTCCCTTCCCATTATATGTTGCGCATGGTATCGATTCCACATTCGGCAAAATAAGAGCGTTTTCATTTCCTCGCTCTTATTAGTCTATCGTTAAGTAATTACATAATAAGTAATATGTGAACGATTCCACATTGGTTAAAAAGAAATTGACATCGCTTTCACTAGTTACTATACACTATCCCTTTCAATAAGTCTATAGTTAAGTTTAAGCTTTTTCTTTTCCAAAACTTTCCCTGATAGCTGCTCTAAAATAAGCTGAGCCGTTTTCTGTCCAGCATCTTCATTAAAATAGTCCACAGTTGATAATGCTGGCGTCACGTGGCGGGATAAGTCAGAAGCACCGATACCGAATAATGCCATATCTTCTGGAATGCGAATCCCCTGCTCTTTCAACAAGCCAAGCGCTCCAATCGCCATGCGATCCGTTACGGCAAAAATAGCGGTTGGTTTTAATTCGGATTGCTTCACTAATTGTTTGGCAGCTTCATATCCGGACTCAAATGTAAAGTTCCCATATTGAATCCAACCTTTTTCCACTGTTATACCGTGCTTTTTCATTGCATCAAGGTAACCCTGTTTCCTTACGATCCCAACAGCATGGTCTGTTTCTGGTACACCAATAAAACCAATGTGGCGGTGACCTTTTTCTATAAGTGACTCTGTCACACTATATGAAGAATGATAGTCATCGTATACGACAGACATGACGCCATTTAATTCCTGTCCAATTGCAACAAAAGGAATAGAAGCATCTGAAATGGTATCAAGTAATTCTTGGTTCCGATTTGTGGCAAGCAAAATAATACCGTCCACCTGACGACTTTTTAATAGCTTTATATTTTGTATTTCTTTCTCAGGCTGTAATTGGGTATTGGTTAGAAGAATCTGATAACCGTTGGCCGCAAGCTCATTTTCGATCCCATTAACAACACGACTGGCTGTTTCAGTACTGATTCTTGGCAGGATAACGCCTATAACGCCCGAACGCTTCGTACGCATTGTTTTCGCATGTGCACTCGGAATATATCCCATCTCTTCCACTGCTTCAACAACGCGCTGCCTTGCTTCATGACTAACATAACCATTGTCATTCAGCACTCGCGAGACTGTTGTTCGTGAAACACCTGCTCGTTTTGCTACATCCTTAATTGTTGGCATAACCGTTCCTCCATCATGACAGTCTTTCCTTCATTCATCATAATCGATCTCACTGCTGTTGTCTATAACTGGAAATATGTGTAGGGGGGACCGATTTTGTAAGTCTCCTCAGTTTACTTCTAATGTAATGCCCTCTATGATGTAGAAGAGTGTGTGTTATTTCGTGATACTAAATAAATAGCGTTAATAGATACTCCAAAAAATAACTTTATTTAAAGGAGGGCTGCTATGACAGACCACTATGAACATGAAAATTTAGATGCATCAGCGCGGAAAAAGCTAATTATTCTTGTATGTACGATTCTAGCTTTTGCCGTTATGAATGGAACAATGTTCAACGTTGCCATTCCCGATATTGCTGCATCTTTTAATCTCAGTCCATCAGAAGTAAGCTGGGTGTTAACTGGATATATTCTTGTATTTGCCATTGGCTCTCTTATGTACGGTAAGCTAGCTGATATCTATCCAATCAAAACTCTTTTTACTATAGGGATTAGTATTTTTGCTACAGGGGCCTTTATTGGTTTTCTTTCTCCCAACTATCCTACTCTTCTAGCAGCACGAATACTTCAAGCAATTGGTGGAGCAACAATTCCAGCGCTTGCCTTTATTGTTCCAATTCGGTTTCTCCCTAAAGAAAAAGGAAGAGTGTTTGGATTGATCTCTTCCACCGTTGCCTTTGCTTCAGGTGTCGGTCCTATAATCGGTGGTGTTGTAGGAGGTACGCTGAATTGGCGCTTCCTTTTCCTTTTCTCTGTTGCGACTGTATTTGCCATTCCGCTCTTTAGAAAATGGCTACCGAATGAAGAAAAGCGTTCAGGGTCCATTGATTTACCAGGTGCTGCGCTTATGGCCGTATCGGTAGCATCACTGTTGTTCTATATTACAACGTTCCTTTGGTATTTACTCGTCCTCTTTACCGTCTTTTTCATTCTATTCTTATGGCGAACGTTTACGATTACACACCCGTTTATCGATCCCGTTATATTGAAAAATACTAAATACACGATCACTGTGTTAACTAGTTTCCTTGGAACTTCCGCGCTCTTCGGATTGATATTCGTCATCCCGATTATGTTGCGAGAGCTTAACGGGCTATCAACCTTAAATATCGGTCTTGTCTTATTTCCCGGGGCAATGGCTGCTGGGTTAATCGGCCAAATCGGTGGTAGAATCATCGAACAACGTGGTGCCATACTTGTTGTAAAAATAGCGCTTCTTCTGATCGCAAGTGGAACATTTTTCATCTCAACGTTTTCAGGTTATCACGCATGGGTTATTGCTCCGTGTCTATTAATAGCTTACCTTGGGTTTCCACTCATCCAGAGTTCAACAGCTGATCTTCTGTCTTCTATTCTACCTGATAACCAAAATGGTGTAGGTATGGGGGTTTTCAATTTATTGAACTTCCTTGCTGGCGCTTTTAGTTCAGCTATTTTCGGAAGGCTTCTTGAAATGAAAAACGTTACGTTTACGATGAATCCACTTTCACGATCAGGAAGTAATCTCATTTTTAGTAACTTGTACCTTGGGTTAACCTGTATTGCTCTGCTCGCATTTGCCATCTTTACGTTGAAATTTCTATCAAAACGTGAAAAAGCACTATCCGAATCATCTGTGTCTTAATAAGCAATCAAAAGATCGGCCAGAGAGCCGATCTTTTTCTTACATCAAATTTGCAACATATAAACCGCTTGCTGCTGCCTGTGATAGAGAATGCGTTTCACCAGAGCAATCTCCGATCAAAAAGAGACCTTCTACTTCTGCTTCAAAATGATCATTTGTCTGGATCTTTGCTTCATAAAACTTTCCATCCATACCATATAGTAATGTCTCTCCATCAATTGGCTCACCGATCAGCTTTTCGAGGCGATCAAGAAACTCCTGAAGCGCACGAAGATAGATGTTCGGCACTTCGTCTATTAAGTTCCCAGCTTCTCCATCAAGAGAAGGAACAATTGAATTCGAACTTAGAATTGTCGAAGTTGTAGCTTCTTGTTTTTTTAAATCCCGCAGACGCTGGACAACAATTCGCTCCCCACCTCTATTAATCCCTCCAATAATTTGCTGTGCAGTGTTATCCGCTTCCTCTTTCGAAGAATAAAAAGAAGGAACAAATAAAGTGAAATTCAAATTGTTTCCTTGCGCATTCTTTTCTCTTTTATTCTGTCCATCCGGCATAACAAGCCCGTGTTGATATTTCCTTATAATTCGCCCATTTGGGTTCATACAGTACGTCGTTCCTTCAAATCCCTCTCGTTGAATATGAAGCTTCGTTTCAAACGTATCCTTCAAGATGGATGTGAGCTGATCACCTCGCATTTCTACTCGAATACCTAAATCAAGACGAGCAGGCCCAGGCACTAGACCTAACTGTTCACATTGGGCATACGTCCACTCACTTCCGCTATTACCTGTCGAGATAACAACATTTTTTGTTTTCACGTTTCCTGTTGAGCTAGTTACCTCAAAGCATTCCGCTTTTTCAATCGAGTAAACATCCGTTTCAAATCTTAAATCAATTCTTTCTAACAAATACTCATACAAATTTTGAAACACTTCAAAAGATAGGTTTGTGCCAAGGTGTCTAACTGAAGTCGTGAACACATCTAACCCTACGTTTTTAGCTTTCTCCTCTAACTCCAAACTATATGTATGATAAAGCTCAGCCTTGTCACCGCCAAAAGAACAAAGAATGTGGTCGACTTCCCACATCAATTTTTCCGACTGAGCAATACCTATTTTTCTACCGAGACTACCACCAAAATCATTCGTATAATTAAATTTACCTTCTGATTTACCTAGCCCTGCAAACCCTATGTATTGGTCACAACCGTTACAAGAACATTCTTGTTGTGAACGAGCTCTACAATTTCGGTCGGAAAGCTTCTTTCCTTTATCGATTAACATGATTTTATATTCTGGATGTAGCTCCGTTAACTGATATGCCATAAAAATACCACTAACTCCAGCTCCAATGATCGTGACATCGTACATGGCACTACCTCCAATCGTTTTATTTAAAAGCATATCACATCAAAAGGACTGATCTCTAAAAAATCAGTCCTTTAAATGAAAGCGAATATTATCTAACGACGTCCTCTTGAACGTCTGCCACTTGAACGTCTTCCTGAGCTACGTCTGCAGCTTGAACGCCTACCTGAGCGTCGACTGCGACGGTTACTACGTCTCCCTGTCGAAAAAAGTCCAGAGCGCACGCCGCACGAGCGTTTGCCTGAGCTACGTCTGCCGCTTGAGCGCCTACCTGAACGTCTTCCTGAGCTACGACGTCCTGAACGTGAACGCTTCCCTGAGCTACGTTTTCCACTTGAGCGACGACTACGACAACCGCTCGAACCTTTACCTGAACGACGACCAGATTTCTTCCCTGGCTTACGCTTGCCACCTCTAGCTTCGATCGGGTTTTGAATAAGAAACTCATCAAGTCCTGCTTCCTGAGCTTGTTGTAATAGCACCTCTACATTCATTGAAATATTCTTCAACACTGTTTGCTCCCTTCCCTTATCTTCTGCTTTAGCATTACTATATGATATGAAGAAATGAAGAGCTTGTTCAGTTCCTACGGAAAATTCCACTCTCTCCCATTTAAGTGGCATGATCTCATATAACCTCATATCTTGTTATGAGTAGGAAAAGGATAAAGGAAGTGACGTATGAGCATTCCACACTATCATTTATCGATCGATAAAAATGGTATGAAAAAGCTAAAAAAAGATAAATGGAGCGATCAACTTGTACCAGCTGTTTTACAAGTAGACCAAACGAATTATGAGGTGAAAACAACTTATCGTGGCGCCCACACGCGAAAATTCAAAAAAAAATCGTATATGGTTGAGTTTAATGACACGAACTTATTTCATCACCAAAAAACACTCCACTTAAATGCCGAATTCAATGATTATTCATTATTAAGAAGTAAGCTTTCTTTCAATTTATTTCATAAATTGAATGTACTAACTCCTAATGCTGAGCACATTATGCTCACACACAATAACCTCTTCTCAAGCATCTATTTAAAACTGGATTCGATTGATGAATTTTATCTTAACAATCATAACCTACCAGATGGGCCCATTTATTATGCTCAAAATGATGACGCCAATTTTTCACTCCTTCGACCTGATGATTACAAACCGAAGAAATCATTGCTTGATGGATATATGAGAAAATACGGATTAGAATCAGACGATCATTCAGTTGAAATTCTTCTATATAAAATCAACACTTTAACACAAGAAGAGTTTATAAATGAAATAAACAATTTAATAGACGTTGAAAAATATTTAAGCTGGCTATGTGGCGTAGTGTGCACACAAAATTTTGATGCTTTCATTCAAAACTACGCCCTTTATCAAAACAGGGAAACCAATCGGTTTGAAGTTATTCCATGGGATTATGACGCTACGTGGGGGCGAGATATTAACGGAAGAATGATGGAACATGACTATATCCCCATCGGTGGCTACAATACGCTTACAGCGAGACTACTAGCCTGTCCTACTTTTAGGACTCGATACCGATTAAAGCTTGAGCAAACAATAGAAACATTCTTTACCACCAAAGAACTTGAAAAAGAGATCAATGAACTTCACAAAATTTTGAGACCTTATGCCATTAACGATACTTTTCTAAAAAATAAACTAAGCTACTTTGATTCCGAACCTGACTTTATACTTCAATATATCCAAGACCGAGTGAATTTTATAAAGGAAGAATTGACTGATTTTTAAAATAATTTTTGGCCGGTGCCTGTCACTCGAATGAGCCTAAACACTAAATGAAAATAACCAAAAAGCCCCCAAACGGGGGCTTTTACTCATTTTCTTCCTTCTGTTTCTTTTGTTCTTTATCTTTTTCTAGTTTCTCATCGGATCGCTGCTTCTCAAGCTTTTCTCTAATCCGATTAAATTCTTTACTAGGTGGCATCAAACTAACAATAACATCACCTGCTTCAGCTCTCGTTTGAGAGTCATGGGCGAAGAACTCCAAACTTCCAGATGGCTTTTTCACAAAGAGCATGATCGTTTCATCGTCTCTTTCTTCAAGGTATTGATCATAAGCATATTGCTGAGTGATGTTTGTTTTACGGAAAACATACCCACTTTCTACCTTACGATTCAGGCTTTCCCATGTAGCTCCTTCTTTAAAGGCTACACGTCCACCGATCGTGTGAACAAGCTCCTCAAGGTCATCTCCTCGATCGTTACGTAAGCTTAACTGGAAGAGGTTATTACGACCAATCTCCGGAACGAATGTCGTACAAACGAGCGCATTGTAAGAATCGAGCTCCGTAGCTGCAAGCATATACTCGTAAGGGGTGAGATCAAGGCGATACTCCGTTTGCTCAGAAAGTATTTCTCCTCTATAAAAAGGTACTCCTGCTTTTCTCGTTGTAAGCAGCCTTTGCCATGATGAGTCTGTAATTAATACAGGGATTTTAAGTTCTTTCAGCGTTTTGGATAACGCCGTAGAGAACGTACTACCTCCAACAATCAGAACACCGGGCTGACCATCACTCGCTAGTCCAAGCTTCTCAGCAGTCCAACGAATAGAAAAGCCGTGAACCACTACAGTAGCGAATACTAATGCAAACGTAAGTGACATTAATATTTTTGCATCCTCAAATCCTGCATCAAGTAAAACACTAGCAAAGTAGCTCGCTACAGTTAATGCCACAATCCCTCGTGGCGCAATCCAGCCAACAAGCGTTTTTTCTTGCCATGATAAATCTGTTCCAATGGTTGATAACCAAATGGATAGTGGTCTTACTACAAATAACATCAGAATTACGAAGACCAGAATTTGCCAATGGAAAATTTCAAGCAAAGTGTCAACTGATAAAGAAGCTGTTAGCATGATGAAAATCGTCGAGATCAATAGCACTGAAATATTTTCTTTAAAATGCCTCATATCATCAATCGAAGAGATATGCATATTGGCAAGAGTAATACCCATTGCCGTAACAGCAAGCAGTCCAGTTTCATGCGTAATTTCATCAGCCACTGCGAAACAAAGAATCACCACTGCGAACACGACTGGAGATTTCAAGAATTCAGGTACATAACCTTTCTCGAACATCCAACCTACTCCGCGACCACATAAGAAGCCAAATAATGTCGCAAAAAGGGATCCTAAGAAAAAGACAAGAAGGACGGTTGCCGTTGCTTCTTCTACTTTTAAGAATTTAATAATTTCAAATGCAAACACAGCGAGAAGAGCTCCAAGTGGATCAACGATAATTCCTTCCCACTTTAATATTTTCGCGGGTCTTGGTTTTAGTTTGGCTTGTCTCAATAACGGCAAAATGACAGTAGGGCCAGTGACAATAAATAATCCACCAATAACAAATGCTACGCCCCAAGATAGGCCTGCAACATAGTGGGCTGATAACGAACCAAGAAGCCACGCTAGAAAAGCTCCTATCGTTACAATTCTTCCGACCGGTCTTCCAAGCCCTTTAATCTCACGAAAATCAAGATTTAGACTTCCTTCAAATAAAATAATAGCAACTGCAATAGATACAAACGGGTCAAATAAGTCACCAAATACATCTTCTGGATGAAGTAATCCAAAAAGCGGACCGACAAGCAATCCAATGATTGACATAACGACAATGGCAGGGAAGTGAAAACGCCAGGCAACCCACTGTGAAAAGATGCCAAGGGCACCTACAAGCATAATATTAAATAAAATCGAATCGACCATGGATAGCCTCCTTATGTTTAACAACTGCTAGTTCTTCATTTCTATTCTGTCCTTTGTACATAACTTCACTATAATCGAAGTGAACAGAAATGTTTGAAAATATGCTCAAATTTGTAGATATTAGTAAAAAAGAAGGAAACATCTATTACCTGCCGTCATTTTATACGTAATCACTGCTTCAGGCAACTATCTACTCTTTTCTATCTAATCAATCCCGAATGACAAGGTATGTGTTGTGAATGAAGTATTACCCTTCAATCTACAAAACGAACCCATTTCCATACTTTATTATTTTCTCATTACAAGAATAACATCGGTATGAAAAAAGAAGCAGGTCCCCCTGCTTCCTGTTATTTATCTTGATCAAGTTTTAATTTCGCTAAAGCATCAGCAAGAGCAGTATTAACCGGTTCATCCTGGCCTTGATTTTTCATATATTTTGATACGTCTTTCTTTGTTGCTTTGGTATTCTTTTCCTTTTTTCGTCGTTCATTAAACGTCGATAGCTTTTCACGATGACCGCACTTACATATAAATGTCTGTGCATCTCCCTGGCCATGAAGCTCGAGCTTTTTCTTACACTTAGGGCATCTAGCATTCGTTACTTTACTTTTACCTTTACGGTATCCACATTCTCGGTCCTGACAAACGAGCATTTTCCCCTTCTTACTTTTCACTTCGAGCATTAAATTCCCACAGTCGGGGCATTTGGTTCCCGTCACGTTATCGTGCTTATATTTCTTCGTACTTGATTTGATCTTCTGAACAGTTTCATTTGCGTAAGCCTTCATCTCTTCAATAAATGCCTGCTTCGATAGTTCGCCTTTTCCAATCGCTTCAAGCTTTTGTTCCCATTCTGCCGTTAGAGCCGGGGATTGTAATTCGTCTGGAACGATGTCTAACAATTGCTTTCCTTTAGACGTGATTGTTAAGTCTTTGCCATTCTTTTCAATCAACAAGCTATTAAATAATTTCTCAATTATATCTGCACGCGTTGCAACGGTTCCTAGCCCGCCTGTCTCACCAAGTGTTTGGGCTAGCTTCTTATCCTGATTACCAAGAAATTGAGCCGGCTTCTCCATTGCAGTTAAAAGAGTTCCTTCGTTAAAACGAGACGGTGGGTTTGTTTTCCCTTCTGTTCTTGTAAGAGATAGAACGCGAAGTTCCTGTTTTTCTTTTAGCTCTGGAAGGATAACATCTGCTTCTTCAGTATCGTAAACTTCTTTCCAACCGGCTGAAAGAACACGTTTGCCTTTCGCATCAAAATGCTCTTGGCCAATCTTCGCAACAACCGTGACTTGTTCGTATTCAAATGGAGAGTATAGTGCTGCAACAAATCGCTTTACTATGAGATCATAAACCTTACGATCCTTATCGCTAAGCTCGCGAATAATGGGTGTTTGCTCCGTAGGAATAATGGCATGATGATCAGAAACTTTTCGATCGTCAACAATGTGCTTTCCAGTTTGAATTGGGTTCCCAAGTACTTTTCGAGCCGTTTTCTCATAAGGTGCCACTGCTTCTAGTCGTTCTTTTAACGTATCCTTCATATCAGAAGACAAAAAGCGAGAATCTGTTCGAGGATATGTGACGAGCTTATGCTGCTCGTACAGTCGTTGTGTAGCTGAAAGAGTTTCCTTTGCAGAAAACCCATAGCGTTTATGAGCGTCTCTCTGTAATTCCGTTAAATCATATAAACCTGGAGCGAACGTCTTTTTCTTTGCTTTTTTCACTTCTTCAATCTGAACTGGTTTGCCCGATAAATTCTTTAGGTAAGTATCTATTCTGTCTCGATCAAATACGCGCGAATCATTCGATTTCGCATCGCGATAAGTTAATTTAAAACCATCTACAACAGCAGAAATCCCATAATAGCGTTCAGGTACAAAGGCTTTTATTTCTTCCTCTCGTTTTGCAATAATCGAAAGCGTTGGTGTTTGTACTCTGCCACTAGAAAGCTGTGCGTTGTATTTTGTCGTAAGCGCTCGAGTTGCATTAAGGCCTACATACCAATCCGCTTCAGACCTAGCTGCAGCTGCTTGGTATAGGTTCTTGTACTGATTTGCCTCTTTCAAATTCTTAAAACCATCACGAATCGCTTTATCCGTTACAGAAGAAATCCAAAGTCTTTTTAACGGTTTTTGGACACGTGCTTTTTCAATAATCCATCGTGCCACAAGCTCCCCTTCTCGTCCCGCATCAGTGGCAATGACAATTTCGCTAACATCTTTCCGATTCATTTGCGTTTTTACCACGCTAAATTGCTTCCCACTTCTTTTAATAACAACTAGCTTCAGTGGGGCAGGAAGCATCGGTAAGTCCTCTAGCTTCCACGTCTTGTATGCTTCATCATAAACTTCTGGATCAGCTAGAGTCACAAGGTGACCAAGCGCCCATGTGACGATATAACGGTCTCCTTCAAGAAAACCATTTCCACCTTTTGTACAATTCAATACCCTCGCAATATCACGTCCAACAGAGGGTTTTTCCGCAAGAATAAGCTGTTTACCCACAATACCAATCTCCTCAAAATCGATTCTTTTCTATTTACTATCATACCAGCTTCGATGTTACACGTGAAACAATGGAAATAAGATACTGTTTCTTTCGCTATAAAGTTTGTAGAAGATATATGAACATACAAAAAAGAAGATGTTATCCCATCTCCCCTTTTGTTAAACCTTATTAAGTATGCCATCTTCAATTAAAACCTCTTCAAGAGCATCAACGACTTCAGCGTCATATAAGACACCCGAAAGACGCTTTAATTCATTCATGGCGTATTCCGGCGTATACGCTTTTCGATAAGAACGATCGTCTGTCATTGCGTCATAGGAATCGCTGACACCGATGATCTTCGCGCCAATCGTAATTTCTTCATCCTTTAAACCATCTGGATAACCAGAACCATTAAGTCTCTCATGATGTTGGTGAATAATGTTGCTGACATCAGCATAATACGTGTCCTTTATCATCTCTGCTCCATCGGCTGGATGCTTTTTGATAATGTCATATTCTTCATCGGTTAGCCCACCGGGTTTGTTGAGAATTTCTTCAGGAACATTAATTTTGCCTACGTCGTGGAGGATCGACGCAACAATTAAATTATCAACATTTTCTGGGGATAGATTCATCTTTTTACTAATTTTCATACTCATACTTTGTACACGTTCACTGTGTTCTTTTGTATATTTATCTTTTTCCCCTACGCTCTTTACATTTTGTATCAATTTAATTATGTCTTCACTAATCAATCTAAATGTAGGTTCATTAATAACCCAAAGGAGGTGCGCTTCAGCTATAACCTCAAAGAATATTAATTCTGTTATAGCTTTAACTGAAAAATAATCTCCTTCATTTAAAACGAGATCCTGATCCTCACACTTTATTTGCCCTTTAAGAATATAGAAAAACTCATATGCATCAGGGTTCTTACCAGGATAAATATAAAAAGCCGTGTTTTCATTTATTGTATGGATCATAAATTCAAGGCCTGCTCCCTTAGCTAGTAAACTTAGGGAGGCTGATTCTTGTTCTACACTTTCAAGATATGAATTCTTTCTTCCAACAACAAGACCATTCACCATTTACCCTCCTCGAGTGCGGAACAATAGATTTGTATGTATTCATTATATAGTGCTTTTAAGATACAAAAAAGGTACATCATGAAATTGATGCACCTTTTTTGGTCATGGCCCGATAACTTTAATCGGATCAACCCATACCCAGCGGTCTCCAATTTGTACGTATACCCATGAACATTCAGCCTGAATGCCCTCTTTAGCAGCTTCTGCAATCATGTCTGCAGTCATTTTGTTTGTTTTATCAATTAAATTGTCAATTAGTTTATCAAGTTCTTGATTGTACTTAGAAGTAAGTTCAGCTTTCTTAGTCTTTACTTCTTTTTCAATCTTAGCAATTTCAGCGTCTGATTTCCCATCCTGACGAGCGGTAGCGAGTGTTGCATCAAGCTTAGTTGTTTCAAGAGAAAGCGTTGACAATAGTTTGTTACCTTTAGCCTGTGCTGTTTGAATCTCTTCTTCAATCTTAACATTTGTTTCTTCAATTTTCTGTAAAATATCACTATGATCATTTTCTGCTGCAAAAGTTCCAGTGCCCATGAACATAAATAGTGCAACTACTGAGAATAAAGCTACGATTAACTTTTTCATTTTAATCCTCCCCTAGTAAACTCGTATTCTGTGAAAAGATAGAATTGGGTCATACTTCCCACTAATCAACACTATACGGTAAATTTTTCAAGAAATCTATTCTTTTTTACCCTCTTTATTCGACGTTTTTGGAAATTATTAGATTACATTTATCGCTTATAAATGTAAATAATTTCTACAAAATAAATAAACAGCCGATTGAATCGGCTGTCTGTATTAGCGATTTATTCGATAAACTCTCGCTTCATAAGGCTTTAAATTGATCGAATCATTTACTTCTTGCACAACAGGATAGTTATTCAGAAGCAATTGATCTTGCTCTAGAACCAGTCTTGTTTCAAATACAGCTGGCTCTATTGATAGGTTCGTCACAATAAGAACTTGATCTTCTTCTGTTGTTCTCGTATAGGCATAAAGCTGCGGATGCTTTTCAAGAAGCAAATCATAGGTCCCGTAAGTGAAAACTAGGTTTTCTTTCTTCAGCTGAATCATTTTTTTGTAGAAAGTTAGAATAGAGTTGGCATCATTCTCTTGCTTTTGTACATTAATATCTACAAAATTCGGATTGACTTTTAGCCAAGGGGTCCCTGAAGAAAACCCAGCATTATAGTCGCTGTTCCACTGCATTGGTGTACGACTATTATCACGAGAAGAAGCCCAAATTACTTTCATGATCGATTCGTGTGATACACCAGCTTCACGTTGGATGCGATAGCGATTTTTATCTGCAACATCGTCATAATCTTCAATAGAAGGGTATTGAACATTTGTCATGCCGATTTCCTGTCCCTGATAAATGAAAGGCGTTCCTTGCATGAGGAAGTACATCGCTCCCATTGAAGTCGCACTTTCTCGCCAGTATTCCTTGTCGTTCCCCCATGTTGATACTACACGTGGCTTATCATGGTTCTCAACAAACAATGCATTCCACCCTTTGTTTTCAAGCCCCTTCTGCCAGCGTGTCAGCACCGACTTGAGAGATACGATATCAAGTTCAGGTTTATCTACTGCATCCCATAATCCAAGATGCTCAAATTGAAAAATCATATTCATTTTCCCATTTTTTTCGTCGACCCATTGATCAGCTTCATCAATGCTTACACCGTTGGCTTCTCCAACCGTCATCACGTCATAATTAGAATACGTTTCATCCTTAAATTCTTGAAGAAATTCTTGAATACCCTTCTGATTCATATGCATATCAAAGGAAGAGACGTATTTTTCATTTGCAGGATTGGGCATATCCGGAAATCCTGGGCGTTTTTTAATGTGACTAATGGCATCAATACGGAAACCATCAATCCCCTTATCAAGCCACCAATTCACCGCATCATAAAGCGCTCCACGAACAGCGGGATTTTCCCAATTTACATCCGGCTGCTTTGTTGAGAAAACATGGAGATAGTACTGATCTGTTTTCCTATCGTATTCCCATGCTGAGCCGCCAAAGATACTTTCCCAGTTATTCGGTTCTTTGCCATTCTTACCGTCACGCCAAATATACCAATCACGCTTCGGATCTTCCTTCGAGGACCGTGACTCGATAAACCATTGATGCTCATCACTTGTGTGATTCAATACGAGATCAATAATCAGCTTCATATCTCGCTTATGCACTTCCTCTAGAAGCGCATCAAAATCTTTCATTGTACCGAAATCTTCCATTATATCCTGATAATCAGAAATGTCGTATCCATTGTCATCGTTTGGAGATTTGTACATGGGACAAATCCAAATCACATCAATACCAAGATTTTTTATATAATCGAGTCTTTGAATAACACCTTGTAAATCACCTATACCATCACCATTTGAATCCTGGAAGCTACGAGGATAAATTTGATAGCCTACTGCTTCTTTCCACCAGATTCTATTCATGTCTCTACACCCTCATCTTTTAGTTAAAGTTAGTAAAGTGCAAACGTTTGCCTAATTTTCGATAAAAAAAACGCTTTCTTTTGTCTATTTAGATGTTCTTACTTGTAGTTTACTTGTATTCCACCCATTTATCAATATGAATATGAAAGTATTTTTTCGAGATGATGACAGATGCTATTGACGAGAGTTCAAGAGATCTATAGAATACGCTAATAATGCGTACCAGGTTTCGTATAAATTTGGAGATAAGGTCCAAAGGTTTCTACCAAACTACCGTAAATGGTTTGACTACGATGACAATTCTGGCAATGTGAATATGTCATCCTCTGTCTAAATGAGAGGAGAATAATAATGGAGAAGTTAACCAGAAGAGTTCAAGCAGCTGCGGGGAAACGCCCTGCAGATCTTGTGATTAAAAATGGAATTGTATTAGATAGTTACAACCTAGAGCTGATTAAGACAGATGTAGCTATTGTTGATGGTGTGATTGCTGGACTTGGAGATTTCGAAGGTCATCATATTATTGATGCGGATGGGAAATACATCGTACCATCACTAATCGATGCTCATGTTCATATCGAATCCGCAATGGTCACCCCTTCCGAATTCGCCAATGCTGTTCTTCCTTGTGGAGTAACGACAATTGTCACTGACCCCCATGAAATAGCGAATGTCTGCGGATCCGAAGGTATTTCTTATATGCTTCAGGATTCTGAAAACGTTCCGATGGATATATTCTTTATGCTTCCCTCAAGTGTGCCTTCTACCTCCTTTGAGAATTCAGGCGCCACCCTTTCTGCCGAAGATCTCAAACCTTTCTATGAGCACAGCCGCGTCCTTGGCCTAGCTGAAGTGATGGACTATCCTTCAGTCGCTCATACTTCACCTTCTATGATGCAAAAGTTATTCGATGCACGAAACAAGAAAATAGACGGACATGCCGCCGGGCTCCATACCAATGCTCTAAACATTTATAAATCGGCAGGAATTACGACGGATCATGAATGCATCACGGCTGAAGAAGCGCTCGAGCGGATAAAACGTGGGATGTATGTATTCATTCGCGAAGGGTCCGTAGCCAAAAACTTAAAACAACTCATTCCTGCTGTAACTGAACGAAATGCTAGAAGATTCATGTTTTGTACAGACGATAAACATATCGATGACCTGATCAATGAAGGAAGCGTCGATCATAATATTCGACTTGCTATTCAAGAAGGTGTAGATCCACTTCTAGCCATTCAAATGGCATCATTAAATGTGGCTGAATGTTTTGGGTTATCAACGAAAGGGGCTATTGCGCCTGGCCTTGATGCTGATTTTCTTGTGCTCGATGACATTGAGTCCTTTTCTATCTCTCACGTTTATCGTGCTGGAGAACTTGTTGCAGAGTCTGGAAAGACAAAAATGGGATCAAAAGTTACTCCTTCGAATCGGATTACAAGCTCTGTTCATCTTCCCACACTAAGAAAAGATCACCTGAAACTAGCCGTTTCGAAGGAAGTAGCGAATGTTATTGAACTCATTCCTAATCAAATAGTTACAAATGCCAGAAAATTAACAGTTGATCATGATGAAAATGGTGGGTTTGTTTCTTGTTCTAGAAAAGACCTTATGAAGCTGGCTGTGATTGAGCGCCATCATCATACAGGCAACATTGGCCTTGGGGTTGTGAAAGGTTTTCAATTTCATGATGGGGCAATAGCAACAACCGTCGGTCATGATTCGCACAACTTAATTATGGCAGGAACGAATGATGAAGACATGATCAAGGCTGCAGAAGTCATTCAGGAAATGCAAGGTGGGTTGGCTGTTATTCGAGGAAAGAAAGTGATTGGTAAGCTACCGCTGCCAATAGCTGGACTACTTTCGGATAAAGACTACCCTACTGTCATAGAGGAACTTAAAGAAATCGAAAAAGCATTAAAGGAAATTGGTGCTCCAGATCACTTCAATCCTTTTCTTACCCTTTCGTTTTTAAGCCTCCCTGTTATTCCGGAGCTAAAATTAACGGACCTCGGACTTTTCCATGTAGGAGAGTTTCGCCATATTAATATAGATGAATAGACGATATGAAGAAAGCAGCATGGCAAAATCGCCATGCTGCTTTTGAATTATAGAGAACGTTGTAAAATATCTCGAACGCTCTCACGATCCAGTTCTTTATAAGTGCCAACGCCTGGTTTAATAAATGTTTTCTCAACCATACCATCAAATTCAGTCTCGTCAATTTCGTAATCAGCAAGACGTGATGGGGCGCCAAGTGAATTCCAGAACTCACGAAGCGCTTTCGCCCCTTCAATTGCTACTTCTTGATCACTTTTCCCTTCTGATGAAACGCCAAGAACGTTTACCGCTAGCTGTTTCACGCGGGAAGGATCTTCTTCAAGAACATGTTCTAACCAGTTCGGGAATAGAATCGCCAATCCGCCCCCGTGAGGAATATCGTAAACAGCAGATACCGCATGCTCAATTCGATGTGTTGCCCAGTCCCCACCATCTGTACCATTGCTTAATGTTCCGTTAAAAGCTGTTGTACTAATGTACATCATCGTTTCACGATGTTCATATGATTCAAGATCATTTAGTAGCTTAGGACCAGTTTGAATTGCCGTGCGAAGAAGTGATTCAATAAATCCATCGATCATTGGTGTATTGTTTGTACGATGGAAGTAATGCTCTAGCGCATGTGACATACTGTCAACAATGCCATACACCGTTTGATTCTCCGGAACAGAGAATGTATAAGTAGGATCTAGTACTGAAAACGTCGGAAATACATGAGGAGAACCCCAACCGAGCTTCTCTTTCGTTTCCCAATTTGTAATAACTGAAACTGAATTCATCTCAGATCCAGTTGCAGCAAGGGTTAATACCGTACCTAGTGGGAGTGCTGATTCAATTGGCTCCTTCTGAGTGATTAAATCCCATGCAGAACCTTCGTAATGGGCACCTGCCGCGATCGCTTTCGTACAGTCAATTACACTGCCACCACCAACGGCTAGAAGGAAGTCTATTCCTTCTTTCTTACAGATGGCAGAACCTTTTTCAACTGTTGTTAAACGTGGGTTTGGTTCAACACCAGAAAGCTCATGCACCTCTGCATTTACTTTTCTAAGTTCTGTCATGACAGCATCATATACGCCGTTTCGTTTAATACTTCCTCCACCATAAACAACAAGAACTTTCGCACCATATTTAAGTTCACCTTGCAATTGGGTGATCTGATCTTTCCCGAAATAAAGACGAGTTGGATTGTATTGTAAAAATGTATTCATAAGACACCTCATTATCGTTAGTCGAAGTTAGTGTAACACATTCACTTCCTAAAAACGTACGTTAAACTATCGGTTAGTGATGACGACTTCACGCCTTTGCTCCTCTGCACGATAAGCAGCCTCCATCAGCACTGTTAATTCAAGGGCAAGTTCTAGGTTTTCATCAGTTTTGATATCCTTTTGAATGTGGTCGATCCACTGAAAGAATGGGGATGGGCGGTCATCTGGAATCGCTACCTCTTCCCACTGATCAGATACTTTCTTTAGTAAAACCTTCTCTGGCATGCCATATACCGCTGATCCTTTAGTTCCATTTATTTCAATGGTAAATGGAGAGTGATCATTTACAAACCCTGTTTCTGCAATACCGTAGGAACCGCTTTGATATCCAAATGTCACGACAGCATGGTCCTCTACTTCTTTCTCTGTTACATAACCGAACTGAGCTGTGACACGTTGCGGCATTCCTTGGAATAGCCTCGTTAAGTACACTGGATGACAGCCAAGATCGATTAATGCTCCGCCCTGACACTCTTCTTTCTGATAGAAGTGCTGTGGAAGCCAATCAGCAGTCGCTCCATTATGAGCAAGGCGTACACGTGTCTGTGTGATGTCGCCAAGATCACCTGATTCAATCAACTGCTGAATAGCTTCCGTATATCCATCATAAACGCGGGGTAATGAAACAAATAACTTTACCCCAGTCTCATTCACCGCTTCTAGAATCTCCAGCGCCTCATCTTCTTTAGCCGCTAGGACTTTTTCAGTAAAGATATGCTTTCCTGCCCTCGCTGCTCGAATGATGATCTCCTTATGCATGTTTGTAGGTGTGCTCACTACAACAGCATCGATATCTTCTCGATTAAGAAGGACGTCTAGATCACTTATGTACTCCACCGCTCTTTCCTGCGCTTCTTTTCTTCCACGTTCTTCGTTCTCATCCCAGATCGCTTTTATATCTGTATCAGGATGAATCTGCGCATCTTTGGCATAATCTTTTGCATGAACGTGCCAGAAACTAATCATTCCAATCCTCATTTTGTAAACGCCTCCATTATTAGTCAAACCTATATATGTCTATTATTGTAATGGAGTTTACACTGATCAATCAAACATACCGCACAACGAAAAAAATATTACATTCGTACAAATTAATTGTTTATGTTATAATAGTAGATGTGCTATAATTTATAAATTTGGGGGTGGGCGCTTGTTTGAGGTAGGCGATAAGATTTTTTATCCCATGTACGGTGCAGGTATAGTCGAAGCAATTGAGGAAAAAGAAATACTGGGCGAAACTCAGATCTATTATATTCTTAATATGCCTTTTCGTGATATTCAGGTGATGATTCCAAAAGGTAAGACGGAAAACCTGAAGATTCGTGAAGTGTCTGATGTCAGTACGATGGACGAAGTGCTAACTTCTTTTAATGAAGAAGTTGACGTAGAAGAGCCCAGTGCTAATAGGAACCAGCGTTACCGGGATAATATGAACAAGCTTAAAACGGGAGACATCCACAATCACGTGGAAGTGATCCGTGAGCTCGTTGCCCTTAACAAGAAAAGACCGCTCGGAACTGACGATAAAAAACTACTGGAGAATGCCCAGCAGTTTCTCATAAGCGAGATCGTTTTGACGAAAGACGTCGAGTTAGATCAAGCAACGGTAATATTGAAGGAAGCCATTAAGCATTAATGCTCGATGGATAACAAAAGACAGCCCAATCAGGCTGTCTTTTTGTGTGGTGTTGAAAGGATTCCAGTGTCTGCCGCGTCTAAACTTGGCACATACGCTTTAGTTTCTGCTAGCTCCTGTGCCACAGACCCTCGGTCACTTCGGCCTTCAGTGCCTGACGGGTCTAAGCTTGGCACATACGCTTTAGTTTTTCCCCAATTTTTTATTTTGGTAGTTGGCTATGGCTGTGTATTCTTCGGTTAGTTTTCTTGAGATTCTGATGTAGATTGGTAGTAGTTCGGCGTAGGTTTCTACGTTTTCTTTTTTTGGTTGATGGCTGAATGTGTCTCCGACGAGGTCGGATACGATGCTTAGTGAATCGATTTCGCCAAGTGCTTTTTTACCGAGAACGATTGCACCTAGGCAGGAGCTTTCGTAACTTTCTGGAACGGTTACTTCTTGGTTAAAGATATCAGCCATCATCTGACGCCATAGTGCGGATCGCGCAAAGCCGCCTGTTGCTTTAATTTGTTTAGGCTCTCCAATTAGTTCTTCTAATGCAAGAAGAACGCTATATAAGTTATAAATTACGCCTTCTAGTACTGCTCGAATCATATGTTCTTTTTTATGGTGCATGGCAAGACCAAAGAAGCTTCCGCGTGCATCAGAATTCCATAGTGGTGCACGTTCACCCGCAAGATAAGGATGGAAGAGAAGTCCATCGGCACCTGGGTTAACCTGCTCTGCAATTCTTGTTAGGATTTCATAAGTATCAATTCCAAGTCGTTTCGCCGTTTCTGTTTCGGATGCGGCGAATTGATCACGAACCCAGCGGAATGTGATTCCTCCATTGTTCACAGGTCCACCAACTACCCATTTATCTTCTGTTAATGCATAGCAGAAAATGCGTCCTTTAGGGTCTGTTACAGGGCGATCTGTTACCGCTCGAATCGCTCCGCTTGTTCCAATTGTGACAGCAACGACACCTGGTTCAATTGCGTTAACGCCAAGGTTTGAAAGCACACCATCACTTGCACCAACTATAAAGTTCGTTGAAGAAGTTAATCCTGTCTCTTCAATATACGGCGCTTTTAAACCACTCATCATATGAGTAGTTGAAACGGGTTTTGATAGCTGATCTGCTGTCACTCCAGCGATTTTTAACGCTTCATCGTCCCAGTCGAGCTGCTCCAAATTAAATAATCCTGTTGCTGAAGCAATGGAATAATCAATGACATACTCCTGGAAAAAGCGGTAGAAAACGTATTCTTTAATGGAAATAAACTTTGATATTGACTGAAACAATTCTGTTTCATCATTTTTTAGCCAAACAAGCTTGGACAGGGGAGACATTGGATGAATAGGCGTTCCTGTGCGGCGGTAAATTTCATGACCGTCCATCTCATTTTTTATTTTCTCTGCCCACTTCGCACTTCGATTATCTGCCCATGTAATGCAGTTTGTAAGTGGTTTTCCTTTTTCACCTACCCCAATTAAGCTGTGCATCGCTGAGCTAAATGAAACAAATTTTACCTGTTCTCCTTTTAATGAGTTATCTTGAATAACTTTTCGAATCGACTCCACTACAGCTAACAAAATTTCTTCAGGATCTTGCTCAGCTGTTGCTGGTGTTGGTGTATACAATGGATATTCCACGTTATGTTTTGAAACGGGTTGCCCATTTTCTTTATATAGAACGGCTTTTGTACTTGTTGTACCGATATCTACACCGATCATATATTGCTTGTTCATCGTCATGAGCCATTCCTCCTAAATCGTTATTGTAATCGATCTATTCACTGACTAGTATAGCTTTTCGTAGTCCTTATTACGAACTTGCCTATGATGAAGACCTGTAAGCGCGTTCAATTAACGCAAGATGTTTTGGGAAGAAAAGATCAGGAAGCATGTTTATATAAACATGCTCCCTCCTTTATCTTCCAAATTAATTGCTTTTTTCAGTTGCGTGACCGCCAAACTCATTACGAAGCGCGGCTACAACTTTACCTGTAAATGTATCGTCTTCTAAAGAGCGATAGCGCATCATTAATGCAAGAGCAATAACAGGCGTTGCTGTCTGAAGATCAAGAGCTGTTTCTACTGTCCATTTCCCTTCACCTGAAGAGTTCATAACACCACGAATCTCATCAAGGTTAGCATCTTTAGAGAATGCCTGCTCTGTTAATTCCATTAACCATGAGCGAATAACAGAACCGTTGTTCCATACGCGCGCCACTTTCTCGTAGTCGAAATCATATTCGCTTTTGCTTAATAGATCAAAGCCTTCTGCAATGGACTGCATCATACCGTATTCCACGCCGTTATGAACCATTTTTAGGAAGTGTCCACTACCTGATTCTCCCGCATAAAGGTAACCATCTTCTACACAAATATCTTTAAACAGTGGTTCGATCGTTTTGAAAACTTCGCTATCTCCACCAATCATTGTACAAGCGCCATTACGAGCTCCTGACTTACCACCGCTTGTACCAACATCAAAGAAAGAAATTCCCTTTTCTAGGAGCATCTCACCTCGGCTTTTTGAATCTTTGTAGTGAGAGTTTCCTCCATCAATGACAATGTCACCACGATCAAGAAGTGTCGACAATTCTGTTGTCACAGCTTGAGTAATCTCACCTGCAGGAACCATCATCCAAAGAATACGAGGCGTTTCTAGTGCTTCTACAACATCCTTAAGAGAAGACTTACCATTAAAACCTTCTTCGTTCATTTTTTGTACTTGCTCATCATTAGCATCATTTACAACAACGTTATGTCCATGATCACGTAAGTTTAAAGCAAGGTTGTATCCCATTTTACCTAAACCAATTAATCCGACGTTCATATTAAAAACTCCTTAAGTGAATGAAATATTTTTTCCTGTAATTTAATTATACATTAAATATTTTTTGTTTCAATTGGTTGAGTGGAATCTATTTTCATCTCAATTGTAATCGGTTACAATTATACAATCAGGAGTGATAGAGAGGAGAATGTAAATGTCCGATACGGAAACCCGTCACTGCCTTCCAAGAATTCGCTCTTCCTATTCGCAATTTAGCGAAAAAGAACGACAGGTGGCGGATTATATTTTGAACCATTCTAATAAAATTATCCATAGTACCATTAATCAGGTGGCAGAAGATTTAAACGTTGCAGATGCAACTGTTTTCCGCTTTTGTAAGCGAATTGGCTTTAAAGGCTTTCAAGCGATGAAAATTGCCCTTGCTGCGGAAATCGTGAATCCCATTCAGGATATCCATGAGACCATCACAGAAACGGATTCAACGAAAGAGGTAGCAGAAAAGGTCCTCCGTTCCAACATACGAACGCTTGAAGATACGTATCACATACTCGATAATGCAACCATTGATCAAGCTGTGCAGATTTTATTAAATGCAACTCATATTGAATTCTACGGAAATGGTGGTTCTGGGATTATTGCGATGGACGCCCAGCATAAGTTTATTCGAACAGGATTACGCTCCACCTCTTATAGTGATGCACATTTACAAATCATGTCCGCTTCTCAGCTATCAAGTAGCGATGTGGCTGTCTTAATTTCTCATTCTGGAACGAACAAAGATATGCTTCGTGTAGCTGACATCGCAAAAGAAACAGGTGCAACGACGATCGCCATCACAAATCTGGCGACATCACCGCTAAGTAAAAAAGTCGATATTCCTCTCTATACTGTTTCACAAGAAACCGATTTCCGCTCTGAAGCGCTCGCATCAAGAATTGCACAGCTAAGTCTCGTTGATGCGCTTTATGTGAACGTCATGATCGCACGAAAAGAAAAATCTAAGCACTCTCTTCAGCTTATGCGAGAGGCAATCTCTTCTAAGCGAATATAGCCTCATACTAAAACCCGCCATAATTGGCGGGTTTTAGTATAGGTTTTACTAACACATCATAAAAGCACATTGAAAGACAAGGAAAGAGCTGTCATGCTAAACTGTAAGAGTTGTAATTACAGTACGTGTATTAAAAGGAGGACAACAATGACTATGAATCGAAAAATGCTTCAATCTTATACTCTACCTTCTGGCGTAGAATTAAAAAACCGTGTCATGCTTGCTCCAATGACAAACTTCTTATCAAATGATGATGGTACAGTATCCGCACAAGAGCTTGCTTATTATGAAAAGCGTTCTGGTGGAGTTGGCGCAGTTATTACGGCATGTGCTTATGTGCTCCCACACGGGAAAGGCTTTGCTGGTGAAATTGGCGCTAACCGTGATGAACAGATTCCTGGTTTGAAGAAATTAGCTGACACCATTCATGCAGAAGGTGCAAAGGCGATTCTACAAATATTCCACGGAGGTAGAATGTGCCCTCCTGAGCTCGTTCCGAATGAAGAAATTCTTAGCGCAAGTGCTGTACCCGCTGAGCGTGAAGGTTCGAAAACTCCTCGTGCAATGACAGAAGACGAAATTCAAGAAACAATCCGTGCTTTCGGCGAAGCAACGCGAAGAGCTATCGAAGCTGGGTTTGATGGTGTTGAGCTTCATGGTGCCAATACGTACCTTCTTCAACAGTTCTTTTCTCCGCATTCTAACCGCAGAGAAGACACATGGGGTGGCAGCCTTGAAAATCGTATGAAATTCCCATTAGCTGTTCTAGAATCTGTTCAGGAAGCAATTAAAAAGCATGCTAATGGCGCTTTCGTTCTTGGCTATCGGATCTCACCTGAAGAACGGGAAAATCCTGGAATCACAATGGATGATACGCTTCAGTTTGTTGATGAGCTTGCTTCACGAAACTTGGACTATGTTCACGTTTCACTATCTGACTTCTATCAAGGTTCAATGCGCGAAGAAGATGCTACACCACGCATGGAGATGATCAAAGAACGAATTGGTCACAACGTTCCTGTCATTGGTGTCGGCTCACTTCATACTCCTGATGAAGTGGAAAAAGCGCTTGAGACTGGTGTACCTCTTATTGCTCTTGGCCGTGAAATGATCATGGAGCCGAAATGGGTTGAGAAAGTTCAAAACGGTGACGAAGATAGCATTCGAGTGACGTTACGAAAAGACGCTCAGCAAGAACTTGTATTACCTGATCCACTCTGGAATGCCATTTTTAGCGTACCAGGCTGGTTCCCAATCGAAGAATAGAAAAAAGCAAAGCCCCCGCGTTTTAAAGTGCGGGGGCTTTGCTCATTTTAGAACGGGGCTCAAATCCTCTAACTTATCAAATAAATGCCAGACAAAATCATCGACTCCAAGCTCACGATGTGGGTGCAAATCCTCAAGATCTGGATCACTTACATATTTGTATATACCTTCTTTGGATTCCCATTCAACAAGCATCATCACTTGTCTCGGCTCGATATCCCCTTCTGGTGATGAATGTAACTTGCCAATCGCAACAACCTTCCCTCCGTATTTACGTACTGGCTCCTCTGCCCTTTTTGCGTATTCAGCATATTCTTCTCCATCTTTTACGTTAAATAGATTCAGAGCGTACAAAGCCATGTTCATTCCTCCCACTATTTGCTTTTCTAACGACAATCGGTATACCATTTAATACAGCTGTTCCTGAAACAGCATCAAGTCTTTTTTCATTACTTAATATATTCGTATTGACGCCTTTATTTTCCTTAGCCACCGTCATTTTCATCCCATCTAGGTTATGACCATATCCATGTGGGATGCTGCCTACTCCAGGCATAATGTCTTCTGTTAATGCTACATTTACTTCAAGACTACCTGTATCTGATAGAACTTGTGCGAGGTCACCATCTTGAAGGTCAAGTCGCTTGCCATCTTCTGGGTGAAGCAATAACGTACAGCGGTCCTTCCCCTTCATAAGAACAGGCAAATTATGCATCCAGGAATTGTTTGATCGTAAATTTCTTCGACCGATCAATACCATATCTACTTGTTCAGACGATTCTTCTTTAAGTCTTGCCACGTCTTTTACAATGACTTCAGGGGCTAACTCAACCTTACCTGTGTGAGTCAGTAATACTTCAGGAATTCTTGGCTTTAACGCTCCTAAATCAATTCCGTGCGGGTTTTGTTCAAGTTTATTTAGGCTTAAACCACCTTGCTTTTTGAAATGGTCTCCATAAGGACCTGACCTAAGCATATAATCAAGCATTCTCTCTGGACCAATTCTGCCCTCAAGGACGCTAATAATTTCTTTCGGATCCTGGTCGAAAAGTGGCGATTGTTCATTTTGCACGTCTTTTTTAATGAGGTAATGAATCGATTTCTCATCTAATTTCGCTGCTGCATTGTCATCAGGCTCTTCTTCTCCAACTAATGTCGCAAGCTTTAGGAGGATTTCCCACTCATCCAGCTGGGATTCTTTCTTTTCGAAAACAGGAGGCGAGTAGTGAGAAATGTTTCGAACAGACAGTTGATAAAATGAAAGATCATAGTGTGAGCGTTCAAGTGGTGTAGGAGCTGGAAGAATCACGTTAGCATTTCTTGTTGTTTCATTCAGGTAACAGTCAATGCTTACCATAAAGTCGAGATTTTTAATGCTGTTTTGTAAGCGCTTACTATTTGGTGTTGACAAGATAGGATTACCAGCTACAGTTACAAATGCACGGATCTGTCCTTCCCCTGGCGTATCCATTTCTTCTGCTAAACACGCAACTGGAAGCTCACCGAGTACTTCTGGCAGTTCGCTCACTCTGCTTCTAAAGCGATCAAATCGGTAGCCTTTTTTCTTAGATGTCTTGCCACCGGCTGCAGGTGTTGTGAACATAACACCACCTTCGCGATCAAGATTACCTGTCACAACATTGATCACATCAATCAACCAGCTATTTACTGTGCCAAATGTTTGTGTACATGTCCCCATTCTTCCATACACAGCAGCACACGTTGCGGAAGAAATATCCCTTGCAATGGTGCGAATCGTTTCTGAATCGAGACCACATATCGAAGCAACCTTATCAGGTGGAAAATCTTTCGCGAGCTCTTTCACTGTTTCAAGTCCATTCACATGACCCGATAGGTGAGTTTCCTTCGCTAACTTTTCATCAAACAACGTATGGAGGATACTAAACAAAAAATAACCATCTGTTCCTGGTTTAATAAAATGATGATCATCTGCTACTTTAGCTGTGGCTGTACGAATGGGATCAACAACAACAAGACGCCCACCGCGATCTTGTAATGCCTTCAGCCTTCCTCTCATATTTGGTCCTGTCATTAAGCTACCATTTGAAACAATTGGATTCGCTCCAATCACAAGAAAATACTGTGTTCGATCGATATCAGGGATCGGTATACTGAAATCACTACCATACATAAACTCAGCTGCTAGCTGCTTTGGAATCTGATCGACTGTGCTTGCTGAATATTGATTTCGACTACCGAGAGCACGAAGAAAGAGAGGTAAATAAAGTAAACCTGAGAGATTATGAACATTAGGGTTACCGAGGTAGACGCCCACTGCATCGCGACCATACTTTTCAATCACACGACGAAGCCCTTTCCTAACTTCCTTAAAAGCCTCCTCGTAGCTTACTGTAAACCACTCTGTTCCTTTTCGAATCATTGGCTCTCGAATGCGCTCTGGATCATGATGAAGTTCTTTTAAACTAAATCCTTTCGGGCACAAATATCCCTTACTGAAAGGATCTTTCTTATCACCCTCAATATGCGTTACTTCTCCATTCACCGTGTGAATTTCTAAGCCGCATGTGGCTTCACAGAGCGGGCAAGTACGGTAGTGAATCTTCTCCTCCGCAGTGGTCATCGCATATTCCTCCTTATGTTCTTTTAAATACCAACTGGTTAGTATTTAAAGTTTACTGAAAATTTCATCACTATTCAAGGGAAAGTAAAAGGATTCCGTTAGTTACAGAATCCATTTTTCTCTTAATGCTTTTGCAACTGCTTCGGCACGATGATTAGCTTGTAACTTTCGAATCGCCGTACTTATATAATCTCTCGCTGTAAAATCACTGATTCGTAATAACCTGGCCATTTCTTTCGTACTGTAGCCATCAGCTGCATATTGAAGAACTTCTGTTTCACGTTTGCTTAAGGGGTTGGGTGACTGAGAGATTGGTGGGAGCATATAAGCAATTGCCTGTTGAAAATAAATCATCACATCATCAATAAGCCCTTGATGAACCGTAACACCCTCTTCGTTTTCATCAATTAGGACACAGCCAATAGCAATTCGCTCAATGCTTAATGGAATAATTAAGACAGATGTTAAATTATAAGCTTCGATATATTCTGTGGGGAAGAGCTGATGATGCTGATCCATCACCAGGAAAGAAGGCTTGTTACTTAGAAGGACTCGTTGAATGGGTGGGATGCGCCGTATATCCTCACGTATAGCGCTCATAGAAAACACTCCACTACGATCAACGCGAAGAATGCCTTCTCCAACACCTGTAAAATAGGAAAAAGTAAAGAGACTGGCACGCATGAATGGAAAATGGGCAAGACATTGTTTCATCATTACTTCGCAACGTTGGATCGGATCTTTCATCTCTAACATCCGATGAAAAGATCGCATCCACGTTTCCTCATGCATCGACATGATTCACCCCTATCTTTTCAGGAATCGAACTGCCGTACAAAAATCGTTAAACTGTATATGTAAGCGTTTTCTCCGATAGCTCCTTCATTATAAAATTTGCTAGAATAAATCGCAAGTATTGAAAGGTGGTCAAAGATGCGGAAAGAAATGATAACGACAAGCAACCGCGGACTTCAGGAAGATTCCTTACCATTTCGTCTTTATCAAAAAGCGAAGAAATTTGGCGGATGGGACCCAAGAGAGATTGATTTTACACAAGACGTAAAAGATTGGCAGTTTCTAACCGGGGATCAACAAGAAGAGATACTGAGACTTATTTCTCAATTTCAGGCTGGTGAAGAAGCAGTCACATTGGACCTTCTGCCATTAATCATGGTGATCGCACAAGAAGGAAGATTAGAAGAAGAGATGTACTTAACAACTTTTCTTTTTGAGGAAGCAAAGCACACGGAATTCTTTCGTTTGTTTCTAAATAAGATTGGTCAAACCGGGGACCTGTCCCGTTTTCACTCCGACACCTATCGTAAAATTTTTTATTCTATATTACCGGAAGCAATGGGGAAACTCCACCAGGACCATTCTCCTGAAGCGCTAGCTGAAGCTTCTACTGTCTACAATATGTTTGTGGAAGGGGTTCTTGCTGAAACAGGCTATTTTTCTTTCTACGAATCTCTTGATAAAGCCAAGGTTATGCCAGGATTAATGAAAGGCGTTGGATTGCTTAAAAAAGATGAATCACGTCATATCGGCTATGGAACCTTCTTGTTACAGCGCCTGATTGCTGAACACCCCCACCTCTTTGAGATTGTGCAAAATAAGATGAATCAGCTCGCCCCACTTGCAGAGCAGTTAACACAGGAAGGAATAGGAGAAAAAACACATAGCGCATTCGGAAATACACTTGATGCCACAATGGCCTTTTCTATGAAACAGTTATCGGTAAGGATGGACATCCTTGCACGCGCAAAAGGAAAAGACATCAACGAGATTTACCGTACTTCTGAATCCGATGTTGGCGTTCTTTAAAGTAAAGGAGGAAGAGCTATGTCAGTAAACGTAGAAATAAAGTCATTTCCGCTTTTTATTAATGGAGAATGGTCTCCTTCAGAAAGTGGTCAACTGTTCGAGGTGATGAATCCTGCTACTGGAGATGTAATCGCAAAAGTAACGAGCGGTAACGCTAAAGATGTTGACCGAGCTGTAGAGGCAGCATCCAAAGCATTCAATAATGAAGAATGGCGTGAGATGCCTCCAAAAGAGCGATCGAAAGTCCTTTATTCCATCGCTCAGAAAATCATGGAAAATGCAGAAGAACTTGTTGCCTTAGAAGCGCTCTCTTCAGGTGGCACAGTTAGAAGACTTGGATCCAATGACATCATTCAGATGGTGGATCTATTCCAGACTCTCGGTAAATTTGTGCTCGATTACACCTATTCAGAAACACTGCCCTCTCCTCCCTTTCCAGGACCAGCTCATAACTTTATCTGGCGTGAGCCAATCGGGGTCTGTGCCGCCATAACGCCATGGAACATGCCTATGCTTATTGCAACGTGGAAGATCGCACCTGCCCTTGCCATGGGGAACACCATCGTTATTAAACCAGCGAGTTATACACCACTTACAACCCTCCGCCTCGCTGAAATTATTTCTGAAATAGTTCCCAGAGGAGTAATAAATGTTGTCACAGGTAGTGGAAAAGACGTTGGTGAACCACTCGCTACGCACCCTAAAGTCGATAAGATAGCTTTCACTGGTTCTACTGAAGTGGGACGTCACATTATGAGTCTAGCTTCTAAAACAGTGAAGAACACAACGCTTGAACTTGGTGGGAAATCACCTTCCATTATCCTGGATGATGCAGATCTTTCAATCGCCCTTCCTGGCAGTCTGTTCGGCGTCTTCCTTCACTCTGGTCAATTGTGCGAATCCGGAACGAGACTCTTTGTTCCAGATAAACTGTATGATCAGGTAATCAATGGACTCAAAGAGCTTTCTGAGAAGCTTGTGATTGGGAATCCAATTGATCAGGCGACAGATATGGGTCCGGTGGTTTCTGCTACGCAAAAAGAAGCGATCTTATCATATATTGAGAAAGGTAAGCGGGAAGGGGCTCGTCTTATTTGTGGCGGGAATGTAGTTAACGTGAAGGGCTGTGAGAAAGGACATTTTATTGCTCCAACAATTTTTGCCGATGTCACGAACGACATGACGATCGCCAAAGAAGAAATCTTCGGGCCTGTGCTTTCTGTTATCCGGTATAGCGATGTTGATGATGCCATCCGTATGGCGAACGATACGATTTACGGACTAGCAGCAGGTGTTTGGTCAACTGATGTGAATAAAGCCTATAAGGTGGTAAGAAAACTGCGTGCCGGTGTTGTTTGGATAAATGATTGGCATATGCTCAGAAATGATGCACCGTTTGGCGGATACAAACAAAGTGGTATTGGTAGAGAAATGGGCAAGCATTCTCTTGACGCATATACTCAGGTGAAGCATGTGCACACCTCCATGGTGCCAGAAATCGAACGGAGAAATTGGTACAGTCTTCTCTTGTCTAACCAATCTTAATAAAGGAGGTAAAACTGTATGACATTAACATATTCTCAATATATGCTTCGAACGGCCATTCATAGCGGGGCAGGAACTCGGGCACTTGTACCCGATCTGTTCAGAGGACTTCAAGCAAAGCGTGTGGTTCTCTTTAGTGACCACGGACTTGAAAAAGCTGGTGTCGTTGAAAAGATCAAAGAGATATTCGAGCTGACACCACATGGGACTGGCCCTGAACTTGCAGGGGTTTATCTTGATATCAATCAAGATGCAGGGAGTCATGATGTTAATGCAGCGCTTCAATTTGCCAGGGAAGTAAGTGCGGATGGGCTACTCGCTGTTGGCGGTGGCAGCGTGATGGACACCGTGAAAGGGGTGAAATACGCCCTTCACAACGGATTAACTGATATTAAAGAAGCTATTCCAGGAGGACTTCTCTATTTATCCTGGCCAGAGGCCACTCATATACCAATTCCCCACATCTCGATCCCTACAACCGCTGGTACAGGATCAGAGGTATCTCCTATTGCCGTGATTTATAACGAAGAAATCAAGATGAAGACAAACATTATTCATCCATTTATTAATGCCGATATGGCTATATTGGATCCAGAATTGACAACGGAATTACCACCTATCATTACGGCTTTTACTGGATTTGATGCGTTAACTCACGCAATTGAAGCATTCGCCTCACCATCAGCCACATCGCTAACTGATGCTTATGCCCTCCAGTCTATTCGCTTGATTGAGTCACATCTCTCAACTGCCGTCAACCAGGGAGATAACCTCACAGCACGTATGGAAATGCTCCAAGCGAGTATGATGGGTATAACGGCATTTAGCTTCGCCCTTAATGCCATTCCTGTGCATAATTTTGCGCATGCGTACGGAGCTCTTTTCCGCATTCCACACGGCCTTGCGAATGCCGTTTTTCTTCCAGTTGTGATGGAAATGCTCCCTAATCTCTATCTTCCAAAAATAAAGGAACTTGCTAGTGCCCTTCATTTAGAGACAACCGGCAAGAATAATGACACGTTGCTACAAGTTGTCATTCATAAACTAAAAGAAATGCAGCAGAACGTTGGTCTTCCAGCTAATTTCAAAGATTATGACATTAAGCCTGATGCACTTGACGCTACAATCGCAGCGGTAAAAATGGATCCTGCTGCTCTCAATTATCCACTTCCACCAGAATTAATTCGCGCAGTTGGCGAGCGCGTCATTCATTCCCAGAAGGTATCCGTATAACCGAAAGAACCGTGAAGCTTAAGCTTCACGGTTCTTAGTATGCAAGTCCGATCGATTCTCGAATGTAGAGATGATCTGTTACGGTATGAAGCATAAAATCAGCTACATCTGATCGAGCGATGCGACGTCCGCCTTTTGGAATGCCACTTCGCGCTTTCCGATACTCTCCAGTCCGATCATCATTCGCTAATCCCATTGGACGAGCCACTGTCCACTCTGCTTCACTTGCAGCAAGAAGGTCGACTGCTCTTCGATGATCAGCAAGGACGTTCTGCAACAGCTTGCCTGCAATAAACCCTGTCACTCCAGGAATCTCTTTATTAATCCCAGCAGAAGCCATATAAACGATCCGCTTTACATCATGAATACTCATCGCATCGAGGATATTTGCCATCATTGTAGAAAGATCTGTTGTTTTTCCAAGACCTTTAGCACCCAAACATGAAATAACGGCATCAACGTCAGAAGTTATCGCCTGCTTCACATCAGCAGACTGCATCGCATCGCCAATTTCAACTGATAAATTTTTGTGAGTCGTTTCAAGTTTTGAAGGTGTTCGAACAAATGCAGTGACGGTATGGCCCGCTGCAATGGCCTGTTTCACAAAAGCATTTCCTGTACCGCCTGTAGCTCCGAAAACAATTAGTTTCATGAGTACCACCTCTCCCTCTATTCAACGATCTTTCCTTTTTTATCCCCGTTAATAGTTATCAGTGAAACGCGAATAACCTATTTTATTTTCTTTATGAAAACAACCTTAAGATAGTTTCCTTCACGAAACTCTTTGATTGTACGAAAATCTTCAGGTAGTGTAAATTCTTCAAGCAGCTCATATTTGCCGTTCGTTTCTTTAAATGCCTGATCAATAAACCCTTTAAACTTCTTCATATCATAGCCGCTATAGTTCGTTGAAGCGACAATCACACCATTATCTTCCGTAATTGAAATTGCGTCTTTCAACAGATCTTTATAATCTTTAGCAGCACTAAATGTATGTTTCTTAGAACGCGCAAAACTTGGAGGGTCAAGAATCACCATATCAAAAGATAAATTCTTTTTAACGGCGTACTTGAAGTATTTAAATACATCTATCACGAGGATGTTTTGCTCTTCATAATCAATGCCATTGACGCTAAACTGCTCGATCGTCTTATTCAAGCTTCGATTAGCAAGATCAACGCTTGTTGTACCCGTCGCACCACCTTCAACCGCAAATACCGAGAAAGCACCTGTGTAGGAGAACGTATTTAATACTGTTTTTCCCTTCGCGTATTGATCACGGATTAGCTTTCGAACAGGGCGCTGATCAAGAAATACTCCAACCATGGCACCTTCATTTAAATACACTGCAAAGTTCACGCCATTTTCTTTCACAATTAGCGGAAATTCGCCGCGTTCTCCTTCAACAAAATCATCATCTTCTACATACTGACCTTTCGCATCAAAGCGTTTCTTCTCATAGATACCTTTAAAATCCACAAGCTGTTTTAACGCCTCTACCACAACATTTTTAAACGAATAAATCCCTTCACTGTACCAGTTAATAAGGTAATAACCGTCGAAATAATCGATGGTTACGCCTCCCAGGCCATCTCCTTCCCCATTCACCACGCGAAATGCCGTTGTTGTTGGATCTTCAAAGAACGAAGTACGATGACGAAGGGCTTGCTGGATTTTCCTCACAAAAAAGTCCTGATCAATTGCTTCTTGTTCATTTTGTGAGAGCACCCAGCCATACCCCTTGTTTTGCCTTCCATAATAGCCTCTAGCAATAAACTGACCTTTCTCATCTTCTAATCTTAGAATCGTCCCTTCTTCTTTCAAGACGTCTGCATTCACAATCGCTTCCTTGAATATAAGGGGATATCCTTTATAAAATTTCTTTTGATGCTTTACTTGCACCTGCACGCTTCGTTCGTTCCTCATCGTGTCATCCTAACTTTTCGAGTTTTTTAATCTGCTTGCATTATATCACGTATCCTACCTGCTCCATAAACCGAACTTCCCTCTGGATAATTGAATTGATTCATTCAGAAACTAAGGATGAAAGGTGGTGAGGAATGGTGAAAACGAAAACAGGAACGGATATTGAGACAGTGAAACGTCTCAATGCAAATTCAGGGCTCACCTATAACCAGGCAAAAGAAATGTTGGCTAAAAAGATGCTGAAAGAAAAGAGTTAATTTCATTGAAACCGTGAAATGAGACGAATCATGCGCTTATCGTTTACAATAAGCTGGTGCTTTACTAACGCATCAGGAGGGTTTTAATGAACGAGAAAACAACTTCAAGCTATTTCAAAACCATTCTTCTTTTAAGTGTGGCGGTCTGGCTTGTTGTCATGAATACAACAATGTTTAATGTTGCTTTACCAAATGTATTAACTGAATTTAACCTTTCCCCTGCAGATGGCGCCTGGATTGTGTCTGGATACTCCATTATCCTCGCAATTTTCACGATTACGTATACTCGTCTATCAGATTATCTACCGATCAGACGCCTCTTAATTGCAGGGATTGTCATATTTGGACTCGGATCAGTTCTTGGCTTCTTTTCAGAGACATTTCCACTACTATTAGCTGCACGTCTTTTACAAGCAACCGGAGCAGCTGCAATACCTGGACTATCTATGGTTTTTGCGGGACGATTTATTCCATTCTCAAGTCGCGGACGGGCGATGGCCATGATTGCTTCAGCATCATCGCTCGGGTTCGGACTTGGCCCTGTCGTTGGGGGAGTCGTAACGGAGTATCTTGATTGGAATTATCTTTTCACTGTAACTTTATTTGTAGTTTTACTCATACCAATTCTCTTTCGTCGTCTTCCGGAAGAGGAGGTTCGTAAAGGAAGCTTTGACATTATAGGAGGACTATTGACAGGGGCTACTGTTACAAGCTTTCTACTCTATATTTCAACTTTTAATTGGCTGTTTTTAGCTCTGGGCATTATCATAGGCGGACTCCTCTGGCTTCGAATTACAAGAACAGATATCCCTTTTATTCAACCGTCTCTTTTTAAAAACAAGGGATATCGAAAGCTATTGTATATGAGCTACCTTGGGTTCACGACCCACTTTGCCATTTTACTTCTTATGCCACTCATGCTTCAGAACGTTTATGAAAAAGGACCTTCTGTCGTAGGGTATATTATTTTTCCAGGCGCCATGCTTTCCGCAGTTGCCGCTATTTATGTTGGTAGACTACTTGATCGATACGGAAACATGAAAGTGATTTATCTTGCTCACGGTCTGCTTCTCATCTCCACCGTGATTTTCTATTTCCTATCACCTCTAAATGAGTACATGATTATGATTGGCTATATGTTCACAAGCTTTGGCTTCTCAAGCCTTTCATCTAGTACCACAAACGAGGTGTCACGCATTCTTCCTTCTGAAGAAATCGCCACTGGCATTGGTATGAAACAGCTCATACAATTTGTCGGGAGCGCCTCAGGATCTGTAGCTGGTGGGATCATGCTTGAACTTAACGGATTAACGTATAGCACACAATCATTCCAGCTAACGTATATCTTCTTATTGATCCTAATGGCACTATCAGCCATCATCATGTGGGTATACGCCCGCAAATTGAAAACCTCAGTATAGATCATATAAGCACTAGAAAACTAAATAACCCACCTCATGATGAGGTGGGTTTTTGATTCGACAGGAATCGGGGAGTGCCTGTCACTCGCTATGTTTCAATCCCCGATTCCAAATAAGCGGTAAGATAAGCGCGAGAACAAGGAGATACGCCCACGTACCGAATGGAACTTTTGTTAGAATGAAGTGCACTCCCCAGAATACAGGAATTAATAACGCAAATGGGATAGTCTTCCAACCATCACTTTGCCCGGCTGATTCAAAAGGCTCTGAAAAAGGAAGCGTGCCTTTCAATATTCGAAAACAAATGACACTATAAATAAGAGCGATTAAGCATACAATGATCAAATCTGGAATGATTCGAACACCGAATAAAAAGGTATAAATCGCACTGATAGCCACAAACACAGGTGCAAATAGGCGAAGTAGAAAAGCCTTTAACGTACCCTTAATAATCACGCCAGAATTTTGTATAGGTGTGACATGATAAATCCATGACCCTTTACTTTTACTCGAATATTGAAGCATGATCACTATTCCCGGAACCATCATCATGCTCGCATAAATCGTTAAATAGGAGTTACCTGAAGTAAGGGCTTCAAATGACTGCCCAGCAGAATAGCTATTATATAGAAAAACAAAAGGAAAGATCATAGCAAACCCGAGAGAAGGATAGATCTTTAGTTTTAAATCACGTTCATTCTTTAGCATTCTCCCCGCAAATTGATAAAACGCATGCTCTTCTCTGCTTCGCGTGATAAATGAAGCCAAACGTTCCATTCCCTTAAATGTCTTCTTTTTCGATGGACCAGTCTGATCGATGAGCTTAAGAAGGTTCTTCTCAAACGTAGGTAACAATGATGAATATAGCCACAGAGCGATTAGTGGTATCAATATAGCTAATGCGATAAAGATATAGTAATAAGCTTCGTTAGCCCCATTCAACACTACAGCAAACGGTGCGCCAAACCAAACTGGCGGTAAAAGGAGATTCCACCATGTTGGTGAAAAGCCTACCTCTAATCCTGCAAATTCAAAAGCACGAGCAAGTACTTGATAACCGACTACGATGGTGATCGATAGGCCAATTTGCACATAATTAATGACATCCCTTAAGCGTTCTCCGCCAAAAAATTTTAAGATGATGTAATAAAGCAAAGCTGTCAGCGCCACAATTAACAAATCACTAAAAAACACTGTAACGACAAATAACACTCCGAATAAAATTCCATACTGCACAGTTCCTACAATAAGTGGAACCGCAACAATCGCAGCCGTTAAGAAAAATAAATATATCGTAACGTGGACCGCCCGTGCTGCACTGATCGTTCGACGATCGACAGGTCTTGTGCCAATAACCGTTTGGTCTCGTACGTCTAAAAGAACAGAAGAGAAATCTGAGATCATCGCCGTCATAATTAAAAACATTAAAACACCGAAAATCAAGCTCATCTGAAACATAAAATTGTCACCAAAAAACAGAATCGGAATCAACGTTAGGCCAATAAAAGCATAAAACCAGAGTGATTTCAAAAACTGGTTGGAATCTTTCTTTTTGTTCCCACTCATGTTCTGACTCATTATCGTAGTAGGACGTCTCCCATCCATCGTTAGCTTTACCTGAAGTATTCGACGCAAGGTAGGATAATCAATATCCAGCCGCTCAAATAAGAACCGAAAGAGGTCAAGAATCTTTAGTGTTGGAAAGTTCTTCATACATCTTCACGCTGCACGATCTGCACAAAATCCTCCGCAAGATTTTGATGCTCATTAAAACCTGTTAATTGATTAAATATCTCCTCAAGTGAGCCCTCTTTATTTTTTTGACGAAGCTGTTCAAAGCTTCCATCCGCAACAATCTTGCCATCATTTAGAAGGAGAATACGGCTACTAATTTTCTGAACGACCTCCATAATGTGCGAAGAGTAGAAAATCGTTTTCCCCTGAGCCGCAAGCTGAGCAAGGATTTCTTTAAACACCATGACACTATTCGCATCAAGACCATTGATCGGTTCATCGAGAAAAAGAATATCAGGGTCATGAAGCAAGCTAGAAATCAGTAAGACTTTTTGCTTCATACCTTTTGAGTAGGATGAAATACGAGATTCATAAACGTCTTCAAGCTCAAACACTCTCATCAGCAATCTAGCTTTATATTCCGCTGTATCAGCATCTAATCCGTAGAGTTCACCTGTAAACGTTAGGTACTCCTGCGCAGATAAGTTATCATAAAGGTCCGCCGATTCTGGAACATACCCGATTCTCTTTTTATAATTAACGCTATTCTTTTTAATATTTTCTCCAAATATCTCTACTTCACCAGCGTAAGTAGCTTCTAATCCGAGCATGATTTTAACAGTGGTACTCTTACCAGCCCCATTCGGACCAATGTAACCAATAATTTGCCCTTCATAAACATCAAGATCAATATTATCTAGAACGAGCTTTTCTCCGTACCACTTCGTCAATCCTTTCAAAGAAAGTACTTTTCCCGGTCCGTGTTCCATACAATCCCCTCCATATGTAAACTTCTACTTATTTCTACGAAACTTACAATAAAAGGTTTCATCCTGTCCACAAACCCTTTAGGTACTATAATCAGGTACTTTCCCACCGAAAATTCATTTCGTCAAAAAAAAGACGATGCTACTCACATCGTCTTTCCAGCTATTCGCCCTCTCTACTTAACATTCGATTGGCCTTCTCTGTCAGCCCATAGCCTTTGGAGATCTTAAGCAGCAAGCCGTCTTTCTCCATGTATTTGATCCCTTTGACAACATGTTTTTCTTGCCAATTCTGCAAAAGACCGAACACCTCATTTTCATGTAGTCTCTGTGCTCGTATCGCATTTGTTGCTTGTCCGGTAAAAACTTTTGAGAGTACATGAAGTGGCTCATTTTCATGCCTGATAATGAAGTGAAGCAAGATCTTCATCTCGCCAATTGTCATCGTATATTGCTTTACATTCATGTACTCTTCCTCATTCGAAGGGACATTTTGACTGATTGACTTTACTTTTTCAAGGTAGTCTCGAACAAAGGTGATTTCCCTTTGATTCAAATTCGGAAAAACTGTCCGAGGCTTAAAAGGTGCTATGGTATCGGTTAATACATGGGAAAACCAAATAAGTGGTGAGCCTGATCGATCTTCTGGCAGTCTCACGCTTTTGAACTGCTGATAAACCGTAACCGTAGATGGCGCTTCAAATAACGCAAGTTCTTCTTCTGATAAAGTATGCTGAACTTGTAGCACTTCAGCATAAAACGGTACATACGGCTTGAATGCTTGAATCGCTTGAGACACTTCCTCTATTTTTTCTACTAAACGTGGGGTATTGTCTACCATTTCATTGAATTGTCGTTCAATCGTTCCGATACGTTTCTTAGCACGATCCATGTCAATTTCCTCTTTAAAATGGACATGGTTTTCCTCTATGTCATAATAAATCGCATATCCGCAGGCCTCACAATAAAATTCAACATCACTACTAGTTGGGTAAAGCCTCATCTTCTTCTCATGATGACAAACTCCCTTTTCGGTCCATAACCATTCATCTGGAACTTCGCGGTAAGGTCTCATCACAATGTCGACTCGGTGTCGCCAGTAAGCAAGATCTTCAGGAGAATTTAAAAGGGAGATAAGAGGCGAGTGATTCATCCTTTCAACCGCTTTTACAACGGTTTCTTTCTCTCTAGCCAATTGAATAAACGGATGAAGTTGATACGCCTCTATAATGCGCTCTTCCCATTCTACACGAGACTTTTCAGCTAACTCCGCGCAAAAAAGGTAATCTCGAATAACCCGATCGAGATGACGATCAAGATCTTCCGTTGATAACTGTAAATAAAACTCTTGGTAAGTAGAATTGTTATGGATGGGGAGGCCATGCATCGCCGAAAAGGTTTGCCACAATAATTGCTCTGGTTTGATAAGATGTGGGTAAAGCTCATCTTCTTTATTTAAAGGAATCGGTAAAACGGCTTCGTTTTCCTGTTCAAGAAACGTTTGCAACTTCTGCTTCTCTTCCTGGGTAAGAGCGCCAATCTTCCGTTTCACATTTTCGTGAAGACGATGAATCATGCCTTTTTGTACTTTCTGACCTACCGTTCTAATTCGTTTATTTTTCTTTCCCATTGGAACAAACGCAAACATCGGATAGGCATCAAAATGATAAGTATGATGTTCAACTGTCATTATGCAAAACCCGCTTTCTGTCTTTCAGCTGTTTATCCAACAGTATACGGCGGAAATTGGTATGGAAACAACCTTATAGCATGCAAAAAAACACATTCAGAGGAGGGATACAATCGTACGGCGCGGGGTATATAAAGAGAAAATAGAAATTGAGGAGCACTACATATGAAGAAACGATCATGGTATCGCAAAAAACGTTGGATGATATTCATTATATTTTTAGTTATTTATGTAGGCGTTATCACTTATCACCGCTTCAAGCCTTTACCTGAAGGCGTATCCTACGCAGGTGAAGTTCATCAAATAAATGATGAAGACATCGAGTTTCTTTTTGACTTAACTTACGACAAAAAGGAGAAAGAAGTTTATGATCATAGTATTTTTGATGAAATCAACAGTACGATTCAAGAAGCCGATGATTTCCTTATTTTAGACCTTTTCTTATTTAACGGATACACGGATGGGAAAAGAGATTATCCAAAAATCAGTGAAGACTTAGCGAATACAGTAGTTAAAGTAATGAAAGCGAAGCCTAACCTGAAGGTTATCCTCATTAGCGATGAAGTGAACACAACATATGGATCTCACGAGGCTGACCAAATAAATAAAATTAAGGAAATGGGCGCCGAAGTTATTTTCACTGATCTTGATCGGCTGCGAGATCCAAACTTATTTTATTCAGGGCTTTGGAGAATGGGGATCACCTGGTTTGGGCAAGAAGGCAAAGGATGGCTTCCAAACCCAATGGCTCCTTCAGCACCAAAAGTCACTGCACGATCTTATCTAGAGTTGCTTAATGTGAAAGCGAACCATCGTAAAACGGTGATTACAGAAGATGCGGGTATTATCATGTCTGCAAATCCTCATGATGCGAGCGGTTTTCATTCTAACATTGCCTTTAAAGTGAAGGGCGAGATTCTAAATGACCTTATCGAAACTGAAAAAGCAGTTGCCGCCTATTCTGGAGGAAACGTATCGTCATTTCCAGACACTAAGTTGACCGATGAGGGTCCCGAGGATGCTTTTAATGTTAAAGCTCAAATTGTGACAGAAAGTAAAATTCAGGATAGTGTTGTGACAGCTATTGATGATGCCAAAAAAGGAGAGCTTATCTATATTGGAATGTTTTATTTGGCCGACCGGGATATCGTTGATGCGCTTGTTGACGCAACCGAACGAGAGGTCGACGTACGTCTAGTACTAGATCCCAATCAAAATGCCTTTGGACAGCAAAAAATCGGCTTACCTAACCTTCCTGTGACAGCTGAGCTAGAGAAACAAGGAAGTGAGCATCTTACAATCCGCTGGTATGACACAAATAAAGAGCAATTTCACACAAAACTATTGTATATAAAAGGAAATAAAGAGAGCACAATCATCGGTGGATCAGGCAACTATACCTCTAGAAACCTGGATGATTACAATATGGAAACGAATATTCATTTAAACGCACCTAACGATACTAAAGTCGTCCAGGATGTTGACCGCTATTTTGAGCGAATTTGGTCAAATAAAGATGGAACTTATACAGCTGACTACGAAAAATATCAAAACTCTCTTTCCCCCTATAAATATGTCATGTATATTCTTCAAAAATTATTCCAAGTAACCACATATTAACTATCATTAAAAATCCCCGGGAAAGATTTCCCGGGGATTTTTAGATTACCTTGTTCTTCTTTTATTTCGCATTTTCTTTACAATCGGATAAATAATGGGACCGTATTTAATCGCTTTTTTAATCAAATTTCTCATAAAAGGATACCCTCCTCTAGTACTATTCGTTATTCCCGATTTCTTATTACTTAAACGAAAGATTAGAGGAGATTCAATGGACTGGAGAGAAATAGAAAATAACCAGATAATTAGGAGGACGATTTCTCTTATGATCAAACAGGTGAGCCAAATAGCGATTCCCGTCAAAAAGATGGAACGAGCGGTTCAATTCTACAAAGAGCATTTGGAACTTAAATTATTATTTGAAACAAATCAGATGGCTTTTTTTGATTGTAATGGGCTGCGCTTGCTACTAAGTATTCCAGAGAAAGAAACTTTCGCACATGCAAGCTCAGTTCTTTATTTTGAAGTAAGTCATATTGAGAAAAGCTACGAACGTTTAATGAAGAATGGGGTGATTTTCATTAGTAAACCTCACCTAGTTGCGAAAACAGATGACGTTGAAACGTGGATGGCGTTTTTTGAAGATAGTGAGCAAAACACACATGCCATCATGAGTGAAGTGCTAACAAAATAAAGAAAGGATGCCGGTGGCATCCTTTCTTACTTAAGTTCTAAACCTTACTTAATCTTCATCTTTTACATCTGGATCTTCTGGAAGCGGCTCATTGGCTTCTTCTTCTAATCGTCTCTTCATTTTTTCCAACTGTTCAAAATGAGCATTAAACTGCTCTTTATATAGCAAATATTGCTCACCATCAAAAATAGTGCGAACGCGCTTCTCTCGAATGAGCGTTTCGATATAGGATTCTGGTAAAGATAAATATTCTGCCGTTTCTTTAATAGTGAGGTACATGCGCCTGCCTCCAATATACGTCATTAAGTCTCAAGTCTTATTCCAATTTAATACTCTAGATGATGTTTAGATGACTTGAACTACTATAAGATTACCATAGGGAATAGCATAACGAAGGAAACACGGGGAGGAAATATAGTGAGAAGTGGATTTGTGGTCATTGTTGGGTTGCTTGCAGTAGGGGCGGTTTTATTAATTTTATTTGAAAACACCTCTCTTTTTGCACGAGGAAGTGATGAAAACAGCATTGAGTTAAGTGAAAAAATTAATCAAGTTAGTATTTTGACGCACAGCAGTGATATGAACATAGTCACATCATCACGTGATGATGTGAAAGCAACCTTAAATGGTAGTGGAGAGCTTTCGGTGAGAAAGAAAGGAAATGCAATTGAAGTTGAAGTGAAGCGAAAGTGGTATAAGTTTTTTAACTTTAACGGGGGATCAGATGTTACTGTTTACCTCCCAGAAGACTTTAAACGCAATCTCAAGCTTGAGGTTGGCTCAGGAAGTGTTGTCTTCAATAATGAAGAAAACCTTACCATTTTAAACGAAGTAGATATTGATATGAGTTCGGGTGATGTTGAACTTTCCAACCTGGAAACAAAAAGCTTCGAGCATGACGGCTCATCTGGTCGTCTTATCATTGATCGACTTTCAACCGAAAAGGGAAGCTTTGATATAAGTTCTGGAGACGTGATTTTAACCCATTACTCTGGCCCACTTGAAGGAGAAATGTCATCAGGTGACATGAAAGTTCAAATGGATCAGTTAACAGGGGATGTATCGTTTGACCTTAGTTCAGGTGATGTTGATTTGGACCTTCCGGACAATGCTGATTTCACATTGGATAGTGAGGCAAGCAGCGGGGACATCTCAACCAAATTCACTTTAGAAGAGCAGACGATTAGCAATAAGGAAATATCGGGAGTACATGGTTCAGGGAAGTATCACGTGAAGATATCCCTTTCAAGTGGAAGCGCTAGCGTTTATTAAATAGTAACACCTGCTTTCCAATAGGACGGCAGGTTATTTTTGAGTTTTTAATTGAAAATAAACGATTTGGTTTACTCGTCGGTTACTATAACGGCATTTATCATTTCACATCACCAAATTATTTCCATGAAAATATTCCTTAATATGTTCTAGGTAATAGTTATAGCCCTGCCTTCGTAATTATACTAGGTGGAATGCTCATTACCATTATAGGAATCTTGAGCATTCTCTTCATTCAAAAATCAGAAACAAAGCATAAAAAGCAAGCTTACAAAATACCTCGCTATAAAGAAAAAAACCACTTTTCAGCTTTGCTGAAAGGGCGCCCTATGATGACCAATCCGACTGGACATCATAGGTCATAAATGAGTCTAATATCAACAACATTCAATTACATAGTCTTAAAAATAAGAGATTGTTTTGCTAAAAACCTTGATTGCCTTCGAGGAGCGGAATACGTGATTTGTATCTCTCAATCAATGTCTGATTCGATTCATCTGACCCGTCTACATTCCCGCTCTTAAACACAGGAGGAGTTATTCCCCGTGCAATCAACTGATGAATAGTTTCTACAGTAATACCGTTCAGGATCCCCATTCCAATTACGGTAGAGATTGAACCAAATGCGACTTGATTCTCTGTATCTTGAATCACCGCATCACCTACCTCAACATGGTTATCAATCACTTGATCTACTACATCGTATAAATACTTTCCTTCTTTATGACGAGATGATTGTCCATTTGAAGCTTTTCGTGAGGTTAAGCCGATAACGTACGCCCCTCTTTCTTTACTAAGAAGGGCAACATCAATTGGAACAGGATTACGACCTGATGTCGATACAACGATCACTACATCGCCTTTTTGAATATCCTGGTCCACCATGAATTCCCTAGCTAATCCATTCGTTCGCTCTAGAGCAGAAGATCTCGTTCCGCCTCTATGGAGCATTAAGTCTTCAATAAAAATAGGACGAACTGGCACAAGCCCACCTGCACGGTAAAAAACTTCTTCCGCCATCATGTGAGAATGTCCACATCCAAATACATGAATGATTTTTCCGTTTTCGATGCTATCAGCTAGAGCGACTGCTGCTCGCTCGATAGAAACGGCTTCTTTCTCTTCAATTACTTGAAGGGATGTTCTAATTTTGTTGAAGTAATCATGAAACAAATGAACGCCTCCTCAATGAAATTAACGCTTAAGTGTAATCATAAATTTATATCGATCTGCTCTGTACGAAGACTTCACTACTTCAAGCGGTGTATTATCCGCTAGTTTCGTATTCCTCTGAATGAGCAGTATCGGTGCTCCTTTTTGTATATTTAGGTATTCTGCCTCCTGCTGAGTTGCTACAGAAGACTCTAACACTTGGGTCGCTTCCTCAATCTTGATCGCTAGCTGATTTTCAATGTGATGATATAAAGAGTGCTGTACAGTTTCTTCCGTCAACCCTTTTACGAGATTAGCCGAGATGTACGTTTTCTCAAGTGCCATTGGGATACCATCAGCAAGCCTGATCCGTTTAATTTCGTAAACAGGTGCGTGATCCTGTATTTTTAACTGCTCTGATATATAAGGTGGAGCAGGTACAATTTCAAAGCCTACTAGTTTACTACTTGGTTCCATGCCACGTGATTTCATATCTTCGGTAAAACTTGTTAACCCCATCAGCTGTTGCTCAATTTTTTTCTCAGCAACAAAGGTACCTACTCCCTTTTGTCGATAGAGGTAACCCTCATTAACAAGCTCTGTAATGGCCTGTCTTACTGTCATGCGACTAATGCCAAAGCGCTCTGCATATTCTCGCTCGGATGGAAGCGAATCTCCTGGGGTTAACTCGCCTCTTGCAATCAGTCCTTTTATCCACTCAACTAACTGATAATAAATAGGTAATGGGGACGTCTTATCAATCATCGGAAATAACTCCTTTCAGCGCAATGTTACGCCTGATAACGCTTTTTTATCAGCAATAATTGTAACATGAGAATGCCTGTTTAACACCGATGCAGGAAAGGATTCGTCCACTTCACCTTCCACCAATTTCCTCATTGCCTCATTTTTTGCTTCTCCTGCAACAAGTAGCAAAATCTCTTTGCTTTTCATGATGGTTGCAATCCCCATCGTAATAGCTTCATGTGGTACTTCGTTAATATCCTGAAAAAAACGAGCATTGGCTTCTCTAGTAGATTGAGCTAGCTGAACTATTTGTGTTGTAGCTTCAAAAGAAGTCCCAGGCTCATTAAATCCGATATGCCCGTTACTACCCATTCCGAGTAGTTGCACATCGATTCCACCTGACTCTTTAATGCTTTCTTCATATGTTTTACATTCCTCATCAAGATCAATCGCCGTACCATTTGGAAGATGTATATTCGCACTTGGAATATCGATTTTCCCAAAAAGTTTCTCATACATGAAAGCATGGTAGCTGTTCGGATTATCAGCTGAAAAACCGACATATTCATCAAGGTTATAAGTAGTAATTTCCTTGTAGGTAGTATAATTTCGTTGATGATCCTGAATTAAATGCTTATAAGTCCCTTGCGGAGTTCCTCCAGTCGCAAGTCCCAAAACCATACTTGGATTTGTACGGATTTTATCAATAAGATAATTCGCTGCCAGTTCACTCATATGCTCATAGTCATGTGCTTCAATGATTCTCATTTTCTACATCCCCTTTATTCGTATATGCAAGATGTCCATTACAAAATGTCATCATCACTTCTCCATCAATGGATCGTAAGAAAAAGTCTGCATCTTTTCCCACGGCAAGGCTTCCTTTTCGATCAAAAACACCAAGCTGTTTCGCAGGATTTTCCGATGCCATTTTTATCGCGTTTTCAAGAGTACAGCCGGTAAAAGCCTGGATGTTAGCAAGTGCATCCTTCATTTTCAGCACACTACCTGCCAAAGTTCCATTATCTAATAGCGCTTTACCATCTTTCACTTCAACATCTTGTCCACCCAAATCATAGCGACCATTTTTTAGACATTTGGCTCTCATCGCATCGGTGATTAAAATCATCCCAGCATCTGATTTTTGAAAATAAGCTAACTTAATCATTTCAGGTCTCACATGATACCCATCTGCAATCACTTCTGTTTTCAACTGCTTACTTAACAGAGCAGCACCTGCTACACCCGGTTCACGATGATGGAGACCTCTCATCCCATTATAGAGGTGTGTAACGTGAGAGGCACCACATTCAACTGCCTCCATGACCTGCTCATATGTTGCATCGGAATGACCTATTGAAGCCACAATACCTCTTTCTGTTAAATATCGAACAAGTTCCATACCACCTTCTATTTCAGGTGCCAGGGTAACTAGCTTAATCGTGTTGTTTGCTAGTTTATTCCACGTTTTAAATACATCCACATCTGGTTGCTGCATGGCATGTGGCGGCTGTGCACCTGCCCGCTTACTATTAAGGAATGGACCTTCTAAGTGAATGCCAAGTACTTCCGCATGTCCTGGTTGTTGTCTGTACTCGCCTGCATTCTGAATAGCACACTCAATCGCCTTTGCTTCCTGAGTAATAGTCGTTGCTAGAAAGCTCGTTGTTCCTTCAGCTGGAAGTGCTTTCGTAATAGTATCAAGCGCTTCAGTAGAAGCGTCCATCGTATCGGCTCCATTCACGCCATGAATATGGACATCAATCATTCCAGGAAGCACAGATACACTTTCATTAAACGAATAGACTTTTTCTTGTCCTGCTATAGTACGTTCATCTGTATGACCTATTTCAATAATTTTACCGTTATCGACTTTAAGATAGCCGTTTTGGATCGTTTGTTCTTCGCTATAAACTGTCACATGATCAATAACAAAACACGCTTCATTCACGATGAGACACTCCTTTTTTCGGTTCATCTTGTTATTAAAATCGTACCACCATTAAGTACAGTTGTCTATACCAGTATAGAACCGATTTCACGACGCACAAGGAAATTGGTATAGACAACTATATTTAGTGCTGTTATGATGAACATGACAATAAAACGTTTTCAAATTTCGAAAGGGGTTGAACGTAAATGCTCGGAGCTTTACAACGTATTGGTAAGTCCTTAATGCTACCAATTGCTGTACTTCCGGCTGCTGCCTTGCTATTGAGGTTAGGGCAGGATGACTTACTTGGTATTCCATTTGTAGCAGCAGCAGGGGGAGCCATATTTGATAATCTCGCACTTATCTTCGCAATAGGTGTAGCCATTGGATTCTCTAAAGACAGCAATGGTGCGGCCGGACTAGCCGGTGCCATCGGTTACCTTGTTCTTACACAGGGGACTCAAGCAGTTAATGAGAATATTAATATGGCGATACTTGGAGGAATCCTTTCTGGTATCGTTGCGGGACTTCTTTATAATCGATTTCATGATATTAAACTTCCAACCTGGCTTGGTTTCTTTGGTGGACGACGCTTTGTCCCTATCGTCACAGCCACAGCAATGGTTATTCTAGCAGGGATATTTGGATTTGTTTGGCCTCCAATTCAAGAGGGCATTAATTCGATCGGACAATGGATTATCGATGCAGGAGCACTTGGTGTTGGTGCATTCGGATTCTTAAACCGACTCCTTATTCCATTCGGACTACACCACGTTCTAAATAGTTTAGTTTGGTTTGTTTTTGGTGATTACAATGGTGCAACTGGGGACTTGAATCGATTCTTTGCTGGAGATCCAACCGCTGGCATATTTATGGCTGGTTTCTTCCCAATTATGATGTTCGGACTTCCAGCAGCGTGTTTTGCAATGATTGCAGCTGCTAAAAAGGATAGAAGAGCAGAAGTAAGCGGAATGTTAATTGGTATCGCATTTGCATCCTTCTTAACAGGGATTACTGAACCAATTGAATTTGCCTTTATGTTCTTATCACCATTATTATATGGGATTCACGCGCTATTAACTGCCAGTTCGATGGTTCTCGCGTATGTGCTGGATATCCATCACGGCTTCGGTTTTTCTGCAGGAGCCATTGACTTTTTCCTAAATTACGGCTTGGCACAGAAGGCAGGTCTACTCCTTGTTATTGGGATCATTTACGGAGGAATCTATTTTGTTGTATTCTATTTCCTTATTAAAAAATTAAATCTCAAAACACCTGGACGTGAAGATGAAGACATGTCATATCCAACAAATGCACCAGCTACAAAAGAAGACAAATACGATGTAATGGCAGGTCACTTTATCCGCAGCATTGGTGGCATTGATAACATCTCATCTATTGATAATTGTACAACAAGACTCCGCTTACAAATGAATGACATGGCAAAAGTAGACGAAGCAGAATTAAAGCGTCACGGTGCTCGAGGTGTAGTGAAAGTTAACAACCGCAACTTGCAGATCATCGTAGGAACTGATGTGGAATTTGTTGCAGATGCAATGCGCGGAACAAATTCACATGCTTCTAAAGAGAGCAACGATACAACTATCAATCTTACAAAAACGCTAGCTGAGCAAGATTTCGTCATGCCAGTCAAAGGGAAAATTATTCCACTGCAGGAGGTTCCAGACGAAGTGTTTTCTGCAGGTATGATGGGGGATGGCTTCGCAATTCTTCCTGAAGACGGTCATTTCGTTTCACCTGTTGATGGTGAGATTATAAGCATCTTCCCTACAAAGCATGCAATCGGTATTAAGTCGAATAGCGGCGTTGAGATATTGATCCATGTAGGAATTGATACCGTCAACTTAAAGGGAGAAGGCTTTACAACACTTGTAAACGAAGGGGATACAGTTAAGAGAGGCGATAAGCTTATGACGGTCGATTTAAGTAGCGTCAGACGTTCAGTACCTTCAGTTGCAACTCCAGTCATTTTCACGAATTTACAAAAGTTGAAAATCAAAAAATCCGGTAATATTAATCAAGGCGATAGCGGAATCATTTCGATTGATTAATCGCCAAAAACGAAGAAAGGCAGCGGATATCCGCTGCCTTTCTTTTTTATTTATTCATTTTATCAAGAAATCCGCCGAGCAAATCATCTGCGCTTTCTTCTTCCTCCACCGCTGAACTTTGCTCCTGTTGCGCCTGATCCCAATCAAAATTCATCAAATCATCATCAGACGACGTGGAAGAGGCTTCAATCGGTTCATAAACGTCTTTTGGCATAGTTCTTTTCGAAACCTCATCTTGCAAATAAAGCGCCTGATCAATATCAATCGAGTTGCTGTTAAAAGATGCAAGGAGTGATGCAGCCCGCACTGGATCAGATAAAATTTGGTAAACGATGTTGCCAAGAAGCGCTTCTGAATGCTCATGCTTAAGCCAATCTCGTTGTGCTTTGCTTAATCCCTTAGGCAAAGGCACCGTAATAGCATCATTATCGCGCCTTATCGTTTGCGTGACACCATCTAACACATACTCCGCAACGCGGCTTGAGAAGTTACGCTTTTCTTCGTCCTTTAACTTCTGAAGCTGCTTTAGAATATGATCAGGTGTATCAGAGGGAAGACGAAATGTAATCGCCTGTCCTCTCTGAATCCCCGTCATCCCCGCCTTTTTCATCAAATCACCCTACTAGTTTTTGACCTTGTTCTTTTCTTCTCTCTTTTCCTGGGGCTTGTCTTTATTATTCTTACGATTAAAGTCAGAGATGAGCTTGTAGTAAGCATTCGACATCATCCAAATGCTTTCTTTTTCATCTTCAAAGAAATCAATATTGTAGCCATCAAGGTTGTTATTCAATGTTTTAAGGTAATCTTTTAGAACAATGGAGCCACCACCAACGAAATAGCAGATTTCAGATTGAGAGTTCTTCTGCCAAACGTTACGAAGATGGCGATATTGCTTCTTAGCTAGTTCTAGTAAAATGCGATCCGTAATATCATGAACGCTTGTACGACTTCCGCGAACCATAATATGATTACGATCGTTTTTCTTCGTAATAATATCTACTACGTCTCGACGGCTGTCGAGCTCCACACCATGCTTAGATCGAATTTCCTCACGAATGGCTTCTAGTGACTCAGCAACTCCTAGATTAAAGCCCTGCGCCTTATCATCGTCGACATTACGATTCTTAATAACCGCGATGTCAGTGGAAAGACCACCGATATCTTGAATCAAAATACGCTTATCAATTAAGTCTTTATTGATGATGTTTAAATCGCTGTCCATTACAAGATTAATGTAAGCAGCAAAACCTTCAGGGTAGACCTTTACTTCATCAAATTTAATATTAACTTTCTTTCCTTGGTACTTAGGCGTTACAAGAAATTCTACCTGGTGAACGGATCCTAGAAGTCTTGAGCGATATCCAACGTCCTTTCCTTCTTTCACTTCACGTAGTGGAAGTCCTGTACCAAGCGTGTAATTCGCATCCACAACGCCGTTCTGATTTCTGAAATTTGCTGAGTTTTTTGGATCAACGGCATCTAGTGCAAGTGATGCAAACAACATTACAAGAGTTTGATCCTCTTCTGATTTTGCGCTTCCTGGATCTAATTCTGTTGGGTTGTCACTCTTTGTCGCCAGATTGCCAACCCGATAGATCGCGTTGTTATCTTGTAGAGCAGGGGAGTGTACACGAATATGAATACCATCAAGCGGATCTTTAGTATCCAACTCTTCAATTCCAATTACAGGACGATCTTCTATATCTCTAGCAATTACGTTTGGTATGTATAGATCAGATTCAAGTTTTCCATAGATTCCTTTTAACGAGTCGTTACCTACATCGACTGCTGCAATTCTTGAATTACTCATAAAATAATCCATCCTTTCATATTTGAAATCTAGTATTTCTACTATTAACTTAAAATTTATAGAAATTTGCAAATGAAGTCAATGAGTCATTCTATCTAGTTTACAAATTTGTGTACTTGTATACAAATACGTTTACAAGTGTACATTTTACGTATACAAGTATACAATTTCGTTTACATCCCCACAAATCAATATGCGTACACTTTTGTGTACTTGTGTACATTTTACGTATACAAGTGCACGGTTTTGTTTACATGTATACGTTTACTGTATACATTACTTTTTTAAGTTCTATTCGTCTTTTTAAGGGCCCTAATATTCTTTACAATCTATAGATTTTATGCAGAAACTGCAGAAACACTAAATCAACTTATTGAAATTCTAGAGAAAGGAAGAGTAAAACAAACTAAGTCTTTTCTGTAAATGTTCGGAAGTAGAAATAGAAAAAGGAAGATGAGAGAAACTAATCCCTCCCCTTCCCTTCAAACATGTTACATTAATGAGGCAACTCCTGCCCAAAACCATATTTTCAAACCTAACGTAACAATTCCCGTAACTAACCCTGTAACGGCAAATCCTTTCTTAAGAGGGTTTTTCTTCGCAATTACTCCAAAAATGATGGCCAATATTGCCAAAGGATAAGGAATAATTGGCACTAGAAAAAGCACAAGTCCAATAATACCTAACACCATCGAAGACACCGCAAGACCATTGCTCTCTGGTTGTGGAGCTACATTCACATTTCCTTCCATATCATTTCCCCCCTAAAAATCATCTCTTTTTAGAAACCTATTTTTTTACATAATTGAATTTATTAGAGTGGCATTGATTTTATTCCATTAAAAAAAGCATGTAGCAATTAATTGCTACATGCTTTTTTTGTGTATTTATCCACTAAGCCAAATATAATCAGGGTTTCTCTAGCAAATAAGGCTACAGATCCTCATTTATTTCATCACAAATTAACTATAAGCGGGCTCACTTTCATTGAGAGCAAGCGTCTGTACAATTGAGGCATTGATCTCATTGAATAATTCAGGATTTTCTCCTAGTAACTTGCCATATGAAGGTATTATTTCTTTAATTTTGGGTTCCCAATCAGCCATCATCTCTGGGAAACATCGCTCGAATATCTCAAGCATAACGTGTACAGCAGTAGAAGCACCTGGAGAAGCGCCAAGAAGCGCAGCAATGGAACCGTCAGAGGAACTAACAATCTCTGTTCCAAATTGAAGCGTTCCTTTTCCTCCACCTTCCGTATCTTTAATTACTTGCACACGTTGACCAGCCGTTACGATATCCCAATCTTCACTTTTGGCAGTTGGAATAAATTCACGTACTTCTTCCATACGTTTTTCATCTGATAACATGACTTGTTGCACTAAATATTTTGTAAGGCCCATCTCTTTTAAACCAGCAGCCATCATTGTTAACACATTATTGGGCTTAACTGAGCCTATTAAATCTAAGTTTGACCCGCCTTTTAAGAACTTTGGTGAAAAGCCCGCAAATGGTCCAAACAACAAGCTTTTTTTATTATCAATATATCTTGTATCAAGGTGAGGAACAGACATAGGAGGAGCGCCAACTTTGGCTTTTCCATACACTTTTCCATGATGTTTCTCAATCACCTCAGGATTATTGCATACCATGAAGAGTCCGCTTACCGGGAATCCGCCAATATGCTTTGATTCAGGAATACCAGTCTTCTGTAATAGTGGTAGACTACCTCCTCCACCGCCGATAAAGACGAAATCAGCTGTGTGATACTCAAGATTGTCGTTGTCGATATCCTTTACCTTTACTTCCCAGATACCTTCACTATTTCGTTTAATATCTTCTACGCTATGCTTATAGTGAAGTTCTACATTTTCACCCTCTAAATGCTCAAACAGCATCCGAGTTAACGCTCCGAAATTGACATCTGTACCAGAATCAATTTTTGTCGCAGCAATCGGTTCATCTGACGTTCTTCCATCCATGATGAGTGGAATCCATTCTTTCAGTTTCTCAGGATCGTCCGAAAATTCCATTCCTTTAAACAATGGGTTAGCTGACAACGCTTCCAATCTCTTTTTCAAAAATTTCACATTATCTTCTCCATGAACAAGGCTCATGTGAGGAAGAGGCTTGATAAAGTCCTGAGGTTTATCAATCAATTGATTATTTACTAAATAAGACCAAAATTGTTTTGAAAGCTGAAATTGCTCATTGATTTTGACAGCTTTCTCAATGTCTATCGACCCATCGGTCTTTTCAGAAGTATAGTTTAGTTCACATAGTGCAGAATGGCCTGTTCCTGCATTATTCCATTCATTAGAACTTTCTTCTCCTGCACTTCCTAGTTTTTCAAATACTTTAACGTTCCAATCAGGTGCTAATTCTGTCAGTAATGATCCCAAAGTCGCACTCATGACTCCAGCACCAATTAAGATAATGTCTTTTTTTTGATTCTTGCTCATGATACCCTTCCTTGTCTCATTTATTTGTAATAAAAAGAATAGGCGCTCATGCTCACATGTCATAAAAAGCAAGGCGACTCTTAGGTACACAACATGTTCTATCTTAATTATACCTTATCATAGTCAATTGTTATAATTGTAGAAAAAATATCTAATAATCTGATGCATTTTTACTAATTTTTACACATTATTTGAAGAAAAAGAGGCTTAAAAAACAATACAGAAACTAACAACGGAAACTATAATGTTAAATAAGGCAGGATCATTCTTTTAAAAAAAATTTACTATCCCAGGTAGCTTAAAGACCAACTTCTACCATGAAAACTAAATATTATACGAGATAGAATTCCTAACAAACCAAATTCTTATTTAAAATCCCACTAACCATTTTCCCTTTTAGCCCCGTCATTAACCGTTTTGAAGTCTGTTTGTTCTTATCCAGAGGTTAGAGAGTTTTAATTTATTTCTATGTCGATTTACTTGAACACAAGACAACTCTTCCTCTTGCACTTTTCATTGAATGCTTTTAAAGTATATAATGGTTAAATTCAGTCTAACTAGTAATGGATAAGATAGAAACATTATTACTTTTTAATTTTGGGAACTTGTTTTCCCTTAAGGAAAGGGTTCAGATATACTATGAAAGATAATTTTTGGCACGAGTTGCCTCGACCATTTTTTGTTCTTGCTCCAATGGAAGCTGTGACGGATGTTGTTTTTCGACATGTTGTGAGTGAAGCAGCGAGACCTGACGTGTTTTTTACCGAGTTCACCAATACTGCAAGCTACTGCCATCCGAGAGGAAAAGACAGCTTAAGAGGACGATTGACATTCACAGAAGATGAACAGCCAATTGTTGCCCATATTTGGGGAGACAAGCCCGAATACTTCCGAGAAATGAGCATCGGCATGGCAGAAATGGGTTATCGTGGAGTGGATATCAATATGGGCTGTCCTGCTCCTAATGTTGCCACTAAAGGGATGGGATGCGGACTCATTCGTCGTCCTGATGTTGCAGCGGAAATCATCCAGGAAGCGAAAGCGGGGGGATTGCCCGTCAGCGTAAAGACTCGCCTTGGTTATACGGAAGTGGAAGAATGGCGTCACTGGCTGAAGCACCTTCTAGAACAGGATATTGTTAATCTTTCCATCCATCTTCGTACGAAAAAGGAAATGAGTAATGTTGATGCGCATTGGGAGCTGATTCCGGAGATCAAGAAACTTCGAGATGAAGTTGCACCAAATACGCTTCTGACGATTAACGGCGATATTCCAGACCGTCAAAAGGGACTTGAACTTGTTGAGAAGTATGACGTGGATGGCGTTATGATCGGCCGTGGGATTTTCCATAATCCGTTTGCTTTTGAAACAGAGAAGAAAGAGCATACGAGTGAAGAATTGCTTGATCTTCTTAGATTGCAGCTCGATTTACATGATAAATATTCAGCAGAACTAGAAACACGTCAGTTTATAACACTTCGCCGCTTTTTTAAGATCTATGTAAAAGGATTCCGTGGCGCAAGTGAATTAAGGAATCAGCTTATGAGCACTGAATCCACTGATGAAGTGCGTGCTCTTCTTGATGAGTTTAAAGAAAAAGAAAGATCAAATGAAAGTGAAAATTTTTCTGTTTCTTGAGTAAAGTTTGAGTCATTTGAACCAAATCGATCTTAGATTGTTACAGGAGAGGAGAGCCATTCGTGCTTTTCTCTCTTTTTTTATAAGACTATTTAAATAATCCATTTTGATTTTTGCCTCATTGAAACTCTGTGATGACCAATCGCATTGAGCAAAAACGGAGAATCAACAGAAGAAAACTGGTCTGGCTTCAATATGGAGGCTTGACCCTATTTCTTTAAAGGATTATCAAATGTGATGTCAGACAACTTATATCTGTTACTTTTAAAAATTTAATATAAAAGCCGGTTTCTCCCGCACTTTTCAAGTATAATGGACCATATTCTGATAATGCATATAATATTTCTTGGAGAGAATTCTATACATATGACGAAAAACCAAAAACGAGGTTGAAAAATGACTAAAAAAAGTTTTGCAGAATATCATCTTAGCGAAGAAATAAAAAGAGCACTAGATGTGCTAAAATACGAAACGCCAACAGAAGTTCAAAGTGAAGTTATTCCATTAGCATTAGAAAATCAAGATCTTGTCGTAAAAGCTCAAACTGGAAGTGGAAAGACTGCTTCCTTTGGTATTCCTGTTTCCGATATGATTGAATGGGAAGAAAAAAAACCACAGGCCTTAATTCTTACTCCAACGAGGGAGCTTGCGGTTCAAGTCCGCGAAGACATTACGAATATCGGAAGGTTTAAACGCATTAAAGCAGTGTCCGTTTATGGCAAAGAACCTTTTACGAAACAAAAGGATGAATTGAAACAAAAAACTCATTGCGTCGTTGGTACTCCTGGACGGGTCATGGACCATATTGAACGAGAAACTCTAGCTTTGGATCAAATAAAATATCTTATCATAGACGAAGCTGATGAGATGCTTAATCGAGGTTTTATCGATAAAGTAGAAGCGATTATTAAAGAGTTGCCTTCAAACCGAGTAACAATGGTTTTTTCTGCTACCTTGCCTAAAGATGTTGAAAATCTTTGCCATAAATATATGAATGATCCGATTCAGATTGAGATTGAATCGGACGGTATGACAGCCGATACCATTGAACATTCTTTAATTGAAGTGAGAGAAGAAGAAAAGATCTCACTGCTTAAAAACATCACGGTTGTAGAAAATCCAGACAGCTGCCTCATTTTCTGCAGAACCAAAGAACACGTTGATTCTGTTTATAGCGAACTAGAGAAATCTGGATACCCTTGCGAGAGGCTCCATGGGGGGCTAGAACAAGAAGACCGGTTCTCTGTTATGGAAGGTTTCAAACTGGGGAACTTCCGCTATCTGGTGGCTACCGATGTAGCTGCGAGAGGTATTGACATTGATAATGTGACACTTGTTATCAACTACGACGTTCCTATGGAAAAAGAAAGCTATGTACACCGAACAGGAAGAACCGGTCGCGCTGGAAATAAAGGAAAAGCCATTACGTTTTCGACGCCTTTTGAAGGAAAGTTCATTAAAGCAATTGAAAGATACATCGGCTTTGAGCTACCAGCTATAGAAGCTCCAAGCCATCTGGAACTGGCTGGCAAAAAAGCAGCTTTCGAAGAAAAACTTAACAGCCGACGCATTGTAAGAAATAATAAAACAGCCCGCATCAATCAAGATATTATGAAACTTCATTTCAACGGCGGTAAAAAGAAGAAAATTCGTGCTGTTGATTTTGTTGGAACGATCGCAAAAATCTCTGGAGTCACTGCAGAGGATATCGGCATTATAACCATCCATGATCATATGTCCTATGTTGATATTCTGAATGGCAAGGGCTCACTAGTTCTACAGGCCATGGAGAATGCGACTATCAAAGCAAAGAAGTTAAAAGTGAGCATAGCCATTAAATAAAATATTTATAGAAATTCTTAAATCCCCCTCACTTTAAAAAATGAGGGGGATATTTGCTTCTATATGAAATTAAAAGAGACATGATGACCACAGTGTTCGGTCTAGCCAAGTGTAGCTCCTACTGTACTGAATACAATGCGAACAAAGTAATATGTTTTTTCCTAAAAAACTTGAGATTTTGACTCTTTTCATTAATATCCTCATTTACTTATGATACGGTTCGCCTCTATTAATCTTAAACGCACGATAAACCTGCTCAACTAGAATAAGCCTCATTAGCTGATGAGGAAAAGTCATCTTAGAGAAGGAAAGCGTGTCATTTGCTCTCTTGAGAACATCATCACTTAAACCAAGGGAGCCTCCAATAACAAAAGCTATTTTACTCTTTCCATATGTTGCGAGCTGGTCAAGGTCGCGTGCTAACTGTTCAGAAGTTTTCATTTTTCCTTCAATAGCTAAGGCAATTACGTGAGCATCAGATGAAATTTTGCTCATAATGCGATCACCTTCCGCCTTTTTCACCTGAAGCATTTCGGTGTCACTTAGGTTCTCTGGAGCTTTTTCATCTGAGACTTCGATCACTTCTACTTTTGCGAAAGGACCGAGACGTTTCGTATATTCCGCAATCCCCTGCTTTAAATATTTTTCTTTCAGTTTCCCCACAGTAACAATACTTATGTTCAAAAGTTATCCACACCTATCCTTTTTTCTTAAATCCACAGCAGATAAACAAGTTATCCACAGAAATTATCCACATATACACATTTTTCACCCACATGTCGTGACCGAATATTAGTTCGATACCATATATGTTGCGCTGTTTTTGCAATACTCACATGTTGTGGACAACTCATTTGATTCTTTCTCAAGCTCTTCTAATACAGGGAAACTTTCAGTTTCATCAACAATTACATCAAGAGCCAATTCAACATGATCTTTACAGCAGTATATTTTCATTCTATCTCTCCTTCATTTCACTTATCCACTGTGCATAAGTTTCTCCAAAAAGAAACAGGAGAGTTCCCCCTCCTGCGCTATTTAAGAGCTTTGCTGCTCGGCAAGTGTCACTTCTACTTCTTGTTTCGTACCTTCACGATAGACTGTTAATTTCACTCGGTCTCCAATTTCTTTTTTTGTGTAAAGAAATTTACGAAGGTCGATTGAATTCTTAATTTTTTCTCCATCCATTGCTGTTATAACGTCAAGCTCTTTTAAGCCCGCAATATCACCTGAAGAAGTAGGGAAAACACTCATAACTACGACTCCATAATCGACTTTATCTGGCAACTTTAGTGATTCACTCCAGTGATAGGTAGGAATCTCCGAGAGTGATTTTGTTCCTATTCCTATTTGAGGCCTTCTGACTTCGCCGTACGACTCTAGATCATTAATGATAGGCTCAGCGATATTGATTGGAATCGAGAAGCCAATTCCCTCTACGCTTGATTGAGCGATCTTCATTGAGTTAATCCCTACTAATTGACCTGAGATGTTAATTAACGCTCCTCCACTGTTACCTGGGTTAATAGAAGCGTCTGTTTGAATTACATCAGCATTCCAATCAATTGTCCCATTCTGATCAGTATCTACTGGAAATGAACGCTCAGGGTTGCTAATAATACCTTGTGTGACGGTCCCTTCAAGAAAGCCTAATGGATTACCGATGGCTATAGCTGGTTCACCTGGCTTGAGGGTATCCGAGTCACCAAATTCAGCAACCATTGTAACGGCCTCAGAAGGGATTTTAAGGACGGCAAGGTCCATTAGAGGGTCAGTACCTACAAGCTCTGCAGAAACGCGCTTTTCGGCGTTTAAGCTCACTTCAAGCTGCCCTGCACCTTCAACTACGTGATTGTTAGTAACAACAAATGCCTCTCCGCCTTCTTTTTTATAAATAACGCCTGATCCTGCTCCTGCTTCTCCGTAATCCTCTGCCCAGAAATCTGTTTTTTGTAAATTAATCACTCCGACAACCGCTTCGCTTACATTCGCAACAGCTGAGGTAATGTCATTTGTTACATCAATACTAATATCTTTAGTAATCGCCCGCTGTTCCGACTTCACTTCCGCTTCTTCATCTTGCGGAGGTTGAATATCAGGCAGCACGCCTACATCCGAGAGAGCAGGCACAGTAAAGAGAATAAGTAATGCGCCTAGAATGGCACCAATCAGTCCAGCCATAAATGCACCGCCGCGATTACCTTTCTGTCGCATCGGTCGATTGTTTTCATCACCATCATAATAGCCCAAATTCTTCACCAATCCTTTCAGTTAAAAAAGGAGACCTCAGAATCAAGACTAATCTATCTTACTTGCCCTCACTCAAGCTTCTCGTCATAACTTCGTAACAAGTGTTGGCGCAGCAGGATCTGTATCATATAGAGCAATCTGCTCTCCGATTGCAAAGCCGTTTTGTTCAAGGGTTTGTTGGACAGAAAGTCTTGCCAGGTCTTTCATGTTATTATCTTTACTTAAATGGGCTAAATAAATACGCTTTGTTTGATCACCAATTATATCTGATAGGGCAGCTCCCGCATCTTCATTCGAAACGTGACCCATGTCACCTAAAATTCGTCTTTTCACATTCCATGGATAGCGCCCCATCATAAGCATATTGATGTCATGATTTGACTCAAATACAAGCATATCTGAATTGCGAATCGTTCCTTTGATTCGATCACTTACATATCCAAGGTCTGTCGCGATACTAAGTTTCTTACCTTCGTGATGAAAGGTATAAAACATCGGCTCGGCTGCATCATGGGAGACACCAAATGATTCGACATCAAGATCGTCGAAAGTTTTCACAGTATCCATATCAAACTGAAACTTTTGTTCTACTGGTATTGCACCAATTAGACTTGACATCGCTTCCCACGTTTTTGCATTTGCATATATAGGGAGCTTATACCTTCTTGCAAATATGCCAAGACCTTTAATATGATCGCTATGTTCATGAGTCACAAGCAACCCATCTAGATCCTTTGGATCGAGATGGGCTTTTGCGAACAGTTCTTCAAGTTTTTTTCCGCTTAATCCGGCATCTACAAGAAGCTTATGCTTCTCTGTACCAACATAAATGGCGTTACCAGTGCTTCCGCTTGCAAGCACACTAAATTCAAGAGACATATTCCATTCCTCTCCTACTTATCGCTTGTTACCGTTTTAGGCTTAGAAGGATCCGGTTTCTCACTGTCATCTGAATCCTCCTCATCCTCTTGCTCATTGGTTTCGACCTCTTTAGGATCACTAAAGACTGTTTTCTCAATCGCATTGACATAATAGTTCTGAATTGGTTTATCCTTGTTTTCGTTCTTAACGACAACATGCCACGTTGGAACGAAAACAAATGTATCGCGGTCATCCTCGTTCGTAACTGTTGTGTAATAGCCAATTGACATGTCATCTACTTTGTCATTTAAAGAAATATCCTGCTGATTCACAAGAAGCCCAATCGTTTCAGAAGCTGGATCGATTTTACGTTCTTTGCCGATTTTCTTTAAGTTCAAGTATGTTTGCGTATAAGAGACAACCTTGTCATCTTCAAGCGTAACAATTAGCATACCTGAATCCTGGCTATAAATAGGACGATCTTCAAAGGTTTCCGCGAAATAAATAATGTTTGGATTATTCTCATCACGGGCGTAAAACTGATACTTCCCACCTTCATACACATACGTCTCTAGAAATATTGAAAAGGCAGAAGGCTCGTCCGGATCGCTTATCGGGAACGGCTTCTTAAGAGTGGAGATTAACTTTCGTCCATCAAGCGTAATGTCCTGACTTGTTCCCTCTTCTAACGTTTTCTCTTCTTGCTCTGTAAATTCATGAACATCTCCACTAATGAAAGACATCTTCTCCGTTTGAACAGGAAGGTTTTTCTCATACGTTACGTTTAAATTTTTTAATTGATCTTCAATCGTAACCTGCTCATACTGCTCGAGATCACTTAATTCGGTTTGCTTCTTAAATAAATCACTAGCTAGAAAGATATTAAACACAAGAAACGTTAATATTAATATCGTTTTCGTTCTATTCCAATCCAACTGATTCCCCTCCCTGTTCATTGCTAATGGATTGTAGCGGTGTCCAGGAATTGTTCAACTTCACATACCATTGGGGAATAAGCGTAAACTCATAATTTTGTTCTGCTGACCGGTCAATTGTGAAACCCATTGTTATGTTTTGTATTTCGGTTTTCTTAAAACTTCCCTCGTCTAGTAGAGAAAGGACTTCTTCATAATTCGGTAGCTTACGATCTCCAATTTCTCTAGCGTATTGAATAACCTTCAACATTCGCTTGTACGTGCTAACATCATCATTTTCAAGGGTTACATCAATCTCATCAAGATCTTCTGTTGAAGAGCTATAAACTGGATAGCCACCGGTATATAGTCGGAAGGTAATTTGATCTGTATTGTTATCAGAAGATCTGATCCATTCGTTCAGCACATATTCATCATCATCGTAATCGGTGATACGAAAACCAAAATGCTTATTGATAAATCCATAGGCATCCAGAATAGGAGATTCATTCGATACATACCGACTTGTTGTAGAAGGTGGATTCTTAAACACCATAAATTCATTTTCATGACTAAACGTTAAGTCTCGGCTTCCGTCAGTATAAAGATCAGAAATATTGTTGAATGAGTTCTTCTCAACACGATCTTGTTCAGGAAAAAGCGCTTCTTTAAAATCTTCTTCATTTGCTAGCTCATCGGAACTTCCTCCGAACGTCGTTAAAGAAGGACCTTGTATCGGAATATAAAAGGTCGGTAGCTCGTCAGAAACTTGAAACGGTTTGGCACGAAAAATCTTATTTTCTTCAGCTTCACTACTATTAACCTCAAAAGAAGAGAAGACGTTTGAATACCATTCTTTTATATCATTCGAGGCTTCAACCGTAGCTCGCATTCCATCACCATTGGCTGTATTGAGGAAAATGATTTCATTGTTTTTACCTGATGCAATGGACGGAATGATAATGCGATCGAATGTCGACAAAGGAATATCGTCTTTCGAAATGCTCACTAGTTTCTTCAAAACGTCATTTGAAAGCAATGTTGGAAAAATAAGCTCTACGCTATTGCCGGTCTCCCGTATACTTTTCATATCATTCTCCATCGTAAAGGACTTGATTTTCATTCCGGAGATAAATTCATTGTAAAAAGAATCAATGGTATTGGAATAAAAGGAAGTAAAATGTTGATTATCAATGTGATAAACGAGCTGATTTGGTTTTACAACTTCATTGATACTTACTTCCTTAATACCAACAGGACTTGCTTCTGTAGGAGCAGCTTCCTTTTCGTACTCAGGTTCGAATGTCCAAATCTGCCACGTTAGAAACAAGCTAGTTAAAACGAGAACATTGAGTAAAACGGTTTTAAAGTTCTCAAATTGTTTCTTCGTCATTCTCACTTGTCTTCGACCTCCCTTATTCGCTTATAAGGGAGAGTAAAGTAGATCGTTGTTCCATGTCCCCACTTACTCTCTGCCCAGATATCCCCATGATGGGCATGGATCATTTCCTTGGCAATAGCCAAACCAAGTCCAGTTCCTCCAAGCTGCCGTGAGCGAGCTTTATCTACACGATAGAACCGATCAAAGATCTTCGAAAGATTATTTTTGGGTATGCCAACACCTTCATCACTGATGCTGATTCGGATCTTCTTCCCAATCGTCCAGCATCTTGCTGTGATAGTACCTCCATCCGGGGAGTACTTAATCGCATTAGAAATAATGTTATCAAGCACCTGTGTCATTTTGTCCTTATCCACTTTTGTGTAAATCGCTAAACGCGGAAGCTGCCTAACAATTTCAATATTCTCTCGCTTCGACATCTCAAAGCGATCAAGCACATGATCAAACATCTCAACGAAATCGACTTCCGTAAACTCAAGATGATACTCTTTCTTATCCATTTTAGAAAGCTGTAATAGATCATTAACTAACCTGATCATACGCTCTGTTTCATTTTGCGTGACGCTTAAGAAGCGCGGAGCAATTTCAGGATCCTGTAATGCTCCCTCCTGAAGCGCCTCAAGGTAACTTCTCATCGTTGTAAGAGGCGTACGTAACTCATGTGACACATTCACTACAAATTCACGTCGTTCCTGTTCAAGCTGTTCTTGCTCTGTAATATCATGAAGGACAGCAATCAATCCATTAATTGGACCGTCTTCTTTATGGATAATAGAAAAGTTAACTCGAATAATAAACGTTTGTTGATCATCACTTAAATCTAGAATCATTGAGTCAGGACCATTGTAAACATCATCCCACGTCTTCTCTTCAGCGAACTGAAGAATTTTGTTTAGTGATGTTCCAAGAACCGTTTCACGTGAAACGTTCATCATTTCCTCAGCACGATCGTTCATTAGAATGATCATACCTTCTCGGTCTGTAGCAATAACACCATCCGTCATATAAGCAAGCACAGATGTAAGTTTACGTCGCTCACCTTCTGTAATGGCATTAGCTTCTTGAAGCCTTCTTGTTAAATCATTAAAGGCTAACGCAAGCTGTCCAATCTCATCTTCTCCGTACACCTTCACTTTTCGAGTGAAGTCGCCTCGGGCCATCACAAGTGCTTGTTTTCTCATATCCGAAATTGGCCTTGTTATCGTACGAGAGATAATAATACCAAGTAGGCCTGTCAGTACCAGGGCAATCAAGGCAGATTGAGCCAATAAACTATTCACTTCATCTGCTTGTTCAAATACCTGATTCATATTTGCCTGAATATACACCGCTCCAACAGTGGTGTTCGTTTCACCTTTAATAGGATAGCCATAAGCTAAAAACCGCTCTCCTTCACTATCAAGAAGAATTTCTTGTTCAGCTACACCATTTAGTGCACTATCCACGAAATCATTCGTCGCACGTGTTCCTTCGAGACCATCATCATTAAGCGTACCGACTACTTGACCTAATGAATCAACTACTAGAATTTGACGAATTTCATTTTGGCTAAAATTTCTAATCAAGTTATTAATCGTATCATCTTCTTCATCGCTCTTACTATTCACCTGATCAGAGACATTATCAGCTAGAAGTTCAGCACGATCGCGAATGGAACTAGCGTAGTTACTCTGAAACTGCTCTTCTAACTTGTCGTTAAAATAAACAGAGATAAACTGGATGGCCACAAGAATAAGAAGAACATAAACAATCGCAAACTTAAAATGAATGGATTTAAAAAAACCGACCTTTCCCATCTAAAGTTTACTGCTCCTGTTCCGGTTCACGCATATAGTAGCCAACGCCACGTCTTGTAATAATCCATGTCGGATGGCTTGGATTATCTTCGACTTTCTCGCGTAATCGACGTACTGTTACATCTACTGTTCTAACATCGCCAAAATAATCATATCCCCAAACAGTTTGTAACAAATGCTCTCGGGTCATAACTTGACCTATATGTTTTGATAAATAATGTAGCAATTCAAATTCTCTATGTGTTAACTCAATTGATTCTTCACGCTTCGTAACAAGATAAGCATCTGGATGAATCGTTAGCGCACCCACTTTAATAAGCGAATTCGGTGAAGATTCTTTCTCAGGCTCCTGTTGACGACGGCGCAAATTAGCTTTCACACGCGCAATAAGCTCACGTGTACTGAAAGGCTTTGTGACATAATCATCAGCACCAAGCTCAAGACCTAGCACTTTATCAATTTCAGAATCCTTTGCCGTTAGCATAATAATTGGCATCTCATACTTTTTACGAACTTCACGACAAACTTCCATTCCGTCACGTTGAGGTAACATAATATCAAGAAGAATCATATCCGGATTCTCTTCCTCAACTTTAGCAATGGCCTCATCTCCATCGTAAGCACAAACCACTGTAAAGCCTTCCTTCTCAAGATTAAATTGCAGAATATCTGCAATTGGTTTTTCATCATCTACAACAAGAATTTTCTTGTCCATTATGAACGCTCCTTCTTTGATATGACAATATCAATTTACCGTTGATATGAAACATGCATACTTTTGTCTATTTTATCATATTATGTAGGTTTTATTACGATTCCCTACCGCTCTTCCCTTAACTTCTATAAGAGAAACGCTACGTCCTTTCTCTTTCGTCTTATAACACCGTTGTCTAATGGCTTATGAAATCCTACTAATACATTCGCCATTCAAACACATCTTTCGCCAGGAAGTCATAAAAGAAACCTTCAGTTTTCACTGAAGGTTATTTTTTCACGTAATTCATTGGATTTTCAAGATCACCGTTCTTATATACTTCAAAATGAAGATGAATACCTGTTGAATCCCCTGTAGTACCCATAACTCCAATTTTATCACCTTTCTGAACCGTATCGCCAACTGAGACAGAAATGGACGCCAGGTGAGAATAAGTTGTTTTTAAACCATTATTGTGATTAACAGTAACCTGGTTGCCATAACCACTTCGCGTACCTGCAGCTGTAACCTTTCCATTATCCACTGTACGGATTGTTTTATCCGATACCCCAGCAATATCGATACCTTTATGGTAAGATCCCCAGCGATCGCCCTGCTTACTTGTAATTGTTCCTCCTACAGCAGGCCATGCAAATGAACCAGTTCCTTTTGATGGAATTACCTTTGTTCCAATTTTAATTACCTCATCTACAGGTTCCTTAGATACGTCTTCTTTAACTACTTTCTTTTCAACGGCTTTTCCATTTTCACGTTTTACTTTATAAGTAACAGTCTTCTTACCCTTTTCTCCAACTTGCGTTACTTTCTTCTCACCCTTTAAGAGAGAATCACTTTTCTTTTTAGTAACTTGATATGGAATTTCTTTTGTTTTTTCAATTTCTACCGTTTCTATCACGTTTACAAATTTATTCTTCTCAAGAACGTTTAATTGATCACCCTTCTGTATCTCATCCTCACTAGAAAGGTTGTTTTTCTCCATTAGATCTTTAACATCCATCTTAAACTTTTTAGCTACTTGTTTAAGAGATTGGTTTTCTGTAACTTTATATGTTACCTCTTCTTCAAAACCTGATTTAAGGAGGGACACTCCTTCCTCCTCCGTTAAAATATCCTCTGGATTCACTTCATTCTTTTCAACTGTAAACGGTTGTGAGAGCTCAACAGCATCGATCGGATGAGGCTTTTCACCTGATTCGAATACATTCATACTTGTTTTCTCAATTTCCTTCACTTTATCATCAGTAAGTAAGGACTTAGCGTACTCCCATAGAGCATCTTTTGCTTGTTCCTCACTCACGAAGCTCCCTACCTGCTCTCCATCAAAAGATAGGGTATACCCTTCACCAGTAAACGTAATTTCTTTATCTAATTGCTCGAGTGCTTCCTTATTATCAACTGAAGGTTTAAATAAGCGTTCCGTCACAACCTCCACGTCATTCTCAACTGATAACTTCACACCATTTGCCTTTTGTTCGTTTTTTAATTCCTTTATATTTTCGTTCAACACCGCTCGACTATCTACAGTGCCTACGTTTTCTCCATCTATATAAACGTGATAAACAGGCTTCATGAGATTATAAACTGATGCACCAACTGGTTCTATCCAAAAAAGTGTACTAACACTCGTTACTATGACCGAAAGTTGTATAAAACGACGTACATTTATTTTTTTCATGCGACTTCCCCCTGCTATAGCTAAAACTATCTTTTTTACTCATGTTTCGCACTTTATCATATACAGGAAGTCACATGGGTACAAATACTCAACTTGTAATAAAAATGTAGTCATTTCGTCACGATCGTGGCAACTCATACCAGAAAATTGGAAGGTTCTTCATCAATTGTCTTACACTTTAAATAAGGATCACGTCTGCAGTAAATAGTTCGCTTTTAAAAAATCTACAAAAAAACGCATACCCCTCAATGAGAGATATGCGATATATGTACGTTGTTAATTGAAAAATAATGGTGGCTCCGGACGGAATCGAACCGCCGACACGTGGATTTTCAGTCCACTGCTCTACCGACTGAGCTACAGAGCCATATAAGTTATACTGTCCATCAGCTTATGCTGTGTAAAACCTCTGTCCCTTCCTCTACAAGCCTTGCTTTGAAGCTAGCTGTGTCGGGACAACTCGTCGGAAATTCAATGAAGCTTTGCTCGTTGCTCTACCGACTGAGCTACAGAGCCATATTACTAATTCCATTTAATAGATTAAATGGCGGTCTCGACGGGAATCGAACCCGCGATCTCCTGCGTGACAGGCAGGCATGTTAACCGCTACACCACGAGACCATTCAAATATTGTTCACTTACGTTTGAGAGAAATCATACCAAGTTATGCGTTTAGGTTTCCCCTGAAGGGACTCCGATAAAAATTTAACAAGGAAGATTAATCGACGCAGTTAAATTTTTGGTTGCGGGGGCAGGATTTGAACCTGCGACCTTTGGGTTATGAGCCCAACGAGCTACCGAACTGCTCCACCCCGCGACGATATGTATCATTTTCATCTAAAGAAAATGGTGAGCCATGAAGGACTCGAACCTTCGACCCTCTGATTAAAAGTCAGATGCTCTACCAACTGAGCTAATGGCTCGTCATAAGTATCTTGTAACGACGACAAGATTTATCATATCATTGGATTTCATAAAAAGCAAGAGATCTTGAAAAGAAAATAAAAAAACAGCCATGGAGTAAGTTAACCCTGTCTTAATTTACCCCTTTGCCTGTTTATTTAATCGCTCTTTCATCAATTCACGAATTTCTTGTTTCCGACGATGACGTTTAATGGCGAAACGATTGACCTCTTGAAAAATGAGTGAGGATTCTTTATCCGTTTTGAGATGAAACTTTACACCAAAAAAGTGACTTGCTCTTGTGTTTGGATCATTAGGATTGTTTGGCTTCCCCCAGACCACTTCACCTGTAATGCGAAATGGTTCATCATTTAACTTAATCGAAAACTCCATATTCGTATGCATTGGCGCTTCGAAATCTACAGAAAAACCAATACCTTCGAGTCCAATATCATGAATATAAATTTTATGGTTAAAATCCGTAGCGACAGGTTTGTTCTTTTCAATAATTCTCATCCTTGCAGCAAAAGGAACGTCAAGCTGCTGACGAAAGACCTGTCTTTTATTGCGACTCATGCGAACACCTCATCAAAGTTTAACAATTTTGATAGTCCAAGTTTACCACAAAAATCGTTTTTCCGCAGAATTTTCCAACTTCTAATGTTCTAAAAAAAGCTGGCAGTCTCAGCTGCCAGCTCGATCAATTAAGCAAAAACCCCACGAATCATATTTGTTTGATTACGGTCTGGACCTACTGAGAAGATTGATAATGGAATACCTGTCAATTGTGAAACACGCTCAATGTAGTGACGTGCGTTAGGTGGTAAATCACCAAGGTTTTTCACACCAGTAATATCTTCTGTCCAACCAGGCATTTCTTCATAAACAGGTTCACATTCAGCAAGAACCTTAAGGCTTGCTGGGAACTCTTCAATAACTTCACCTTTGTACTTATAGGCTGTACAAATTTTAAGCGTTTCGATGCCAGTCAGTACATCAATGGAATTTAGAGAAAGATCGGTAATTCCGCTTACGCGGCGAGCATGTCGTACTACAACGCTGTCGAACCAGCCAACTCTGCGCGGTCTGCCAGTCGTTGTACCATATTCATTTCCTACTTCACGAATTTGGTCGCCTACTTCATCATGAAGCTCAGTAGGGAACGGGCCGTCACCTACTCGTGTCGTATAAGCCTTCGAAACACCAACAACGTGATTGATTTTACTAGGTCCTACACCTGAACCAATTGTAACCCCACCAGCAATTGGATTTGAAGATGTTACAAACGGGTATGTACCCTGATCGATATCAAGCATGACACCTTGTGCACCTTCAAATAGAACACGACGCCCTTCATCAATGGCATCATTAAGGACCACCGAAGTATCTACAACATACTTTGCAATCTTTTGGCCGTACTCGTAGTATTCTTCAAGAATATCTTCTTTTTTAAAGCCTTCAACTTCATACATTTTCTCTAGAAGACGATTTTTATCAGTTAGGTTACGCTCCAGCTTCTCTTCAAATACTTCTCTGTCAAGAAGATCACAAATACGGATTCCCACTCTTGCAGCTTTGTCCATATATGCTGGGCCAATTCCTTTTTTCGTTGTGCCAATTTTATTTTCGCCTTTGTACTCTTCTTCCACGACATCAAGCTTCAAGTGGTAAGGAAGAATAACATGTGCGCGATTGCTAATGCGCAGGTTATCTGTATTAATATTGCGTTCATGTAAATAGGCAAGTTCTTCAAGAACAGCTTTTGGATCAACAACCATTCCGTTTCCAATGACACAAATTTTATCGTCATAAAAAATTCCTGATGGAATCAAGTGAAGTTTGTACTTCGTATCATTAAATACAATTGTATGTCCTGCATTGTTTCCACCCTGATAACGAGCGACAACTTCTGCATTTTCCGAGAGGTAATCCGTAATCTTTCCTTTACCTTCATCGCCCCACTGTGTTCCTACCACAACTACTGATGGCATTTGAGCACCTCCAGATGCTTCCTACGATTAATTCATCAAGAAGCATACTTCTTTTTTTAAAAAACCCAGGGTAAGTGTACCAATTTGATGGTTGTAAGTCAACAAACCCGAACAATTATATAAATAAATATAATTATGTTCGTTATTTAGTTATTCCCTTCGAATAAAAATAAGACAAATGTAGTGCTTTTATTATGCTCATTTTTGTGAACTATAATAAAAAAGCCTCATAAAAGAGGCTTTTTTAGGCACCTGGTGGCATGTCACCTTCATCATGACGCCTTTCCAGGTTAACGAATTTATTGTATTCTTTCACAAACGCAAGCTCTACTGTTCCAACTGGACCATTTCGCTGCTTTGCAATAATAATTTCAATAATGTTTTTATTTTCCGATTCCTTATCATAATAATCATCTCGGTATAAGAACGCGACAATATCAGCATCCTGCTCAATACTTCCAGATTCACGTATATCAGACATCATTGGTCTTTTATCCTGTCTCGACTCAACTCCACGAGAGAGCTGTGATAGTGAAATGAGAGGTACTTCAAGTTCACGTGCTATGCCTTTTAAGGACCTCGATATTTCGGAAACTTCTTGTTGTCTGTTCTCCCCAGATCCATTACCACGTATAAGCTGCATATAATCAATTAGAATCATGCCAAGGCCCTTCTCCTGCTTCAAGCGTCGACATTTAGCACGAATATCACCAACTCGAATACCAGGAGTATCATCGATATAAATACCGGCATTTGAAAGACTCCCCATAGCCATCGTCAGCTTCTGCCAGTCATCTCCTGTCAGTCCACCTGTTCGAAGACGTTGTGCATCAATATTCCCTTCCGCACAGAGCATACGCATAACAAGCTGTTCAGCACCCATCTCAAGACTAAAGATCGCAACATTTTCATCCGTCTTCGTAGCGACGTTTTGAGCAATGTTAAGAGCAAAAGCTGTCTTACCTACAGAAGGTCTTGCTGCAACAATGATCAAGTCATTTCGTTGAAAGCCTGCGGTCATTCGATCAAGCTCAGAAAATCCTGTAGGAATGCCTGTAATATCTTCAGTACTGTTTTGTAGCATTTCAATATTATCATAGGCAGTTACAAGAACATCTTTAATAGATATAAAAGCTCCTGTATTCTTTCGCTGAGAAACCTCCATAATGGATTTCTCAGCTTCTGATAGAAGGTTTTCAATCTCATTTTCTTTCGCATAGCCATCAGAAGCTATATCTGTGGCGGCGCGAATAAGTCTTCTTAAGATTGATTTCTCTTCTACAATTTTAGAATAATACTCAACGTTCGCAGCCGTAGGAACTGAATTAGCCAGATCACTTAGGTAAGATACTCCACCAATTTCTTCAAGAATTTTAAGGTCCTGCAGCTCTGATGTAACCGTGACAAGATCGACAGGCTCACCCTTCTCGGAGAGATCAATCATGACAGAGAAAATCTTCTGATGTGCCGCTCTATAAAAGTCTTCTGGCTGCAATACTTCCGTTGCTGTTGTGAGTGCATCAATTTCTAAGAAAACAGCACCGATTACCGCTTGTTCAGCTTCTATATTTTGAGGTGGCGTACGATCAGCAAATAAATCACTCATGTTGTTTTCCCCCTGAGCATTTCGCTATTTTCCACCCGTGATCACCTATTATTGCTCTACCACATGTACTTTAACAGTTGCTGTTACATCATGGTGCAATTTAATGGGTACATTCGTGTATCCCAGTGAACGGATTGGTTCATCAAGCTCGATTTTACGTTTATCCACTTTGATGTCGTGCTTTTTCAGTTCTTCAGCAATATTTTTACTTGTAATGGATCCAAATAAACGGCCGCCTTCACCAGATTTTGTTTCCAATTCAACTTCAAGGCTTTCGATTGTTTCTTTCAGCGCTTTTGCCTCATCAAGCTCTTCCTGAGCCTTTTTATCATCACTGCGCTGTTTTGCTTTTAAGGTTTTCATATTTGCATTATTTGCTTCTAGAGCTAGATTATTCTTCAACAGATGGTTACGAGCATAACCGTCTGCCACATTTTTCACTTCGCCTTTTTTACCTTTACCTTTTACATCTTCTAAGAAAATCACTTTCATGATTCATCTTCGCTCCCTTCCAAATAGTTATCAATTGTTTCCTTAAGCAATTCTTCTGCTTCTTCGATTGATCCAGAATCAATTTGCGTCGCAGCATTGGTTAAATGTCCACCGCCATTAAGGCCTTCCATTATAATCTGAACATTAACATCACCAAGCGATCTTGCGCTAATGCTAATTTTACCATCAGTTCGTTTCGAAATAACGAAAGAAGCAATTACGCCGCTCATTGATAAGAGCGTGTCTGCGGCTTGTGCAATCAATACTTGATCGTAAGTTTGATCTCTTTCACCGAGTGCAATCGCAATACCGCTTCGATATATGTGCGATTTCTCTATAATTCTGGCTCTCCTAATATACTGTGCAATGTCTTCTCGTAGAAATTCCTGTACAAGAACAGTATCAGCTCCATGTGCCCTTAAATAGGATGCAGCGTCAAACGTTCTAGAACCGGTTCTAAGCGTAAAGCTTTTTGTATCCACAATAATCCCTGCCAAAAGAGCTGTTGCTTCCATAATATCCATTTTGAGCCTTTTCGGCTGGTATTCAAAGAGTTCCGTTACAAGTTCAGCTGTAGAAGATGCATATGGCTCCATATAAACAAGAACTGGATCTTCAATAAACTCTTCTCCACGTCTATGATGATCAATGACGACCACATGATCAAGCTTTTGTAAAAGGCGCTCTTCCATTACAAGAGAAGGTTTATGGGTATCGACGACAACTAGAAGCGTATTCGGTGTACAATTCTCGAGCGCATCTTCAGGATCAATAAAGCGAGCCCAAAGTTGGTCATTCCCTTCAATCTCTTCCATTAATCTTGAGACACCACTTGTCCGCTGATTTTGATCAAAAACGATAGAACCTTCTTTTCCATTGGCCTGTGCTACTTTTAATATACCTATCGAAGCACCGATGGAATCCATATCAGGATTTTTGTGCCCCATAATAATGACTTGATCACTATCCAGTACAAGTTCTCTTAAAGCGTGAGAAATAACTCGTGCTCGAACCCTTGTCCGCTTTTCAATCGGATTGGTCTTTCCTCCATAGAACTTCACTTTCCCGGTTGTCTGCTTAATCGCCACCTGGTCACCACCACGTCCAAGCGCTAAATCAAGACTAGACTGAGCTAATTGACCAAGTTCCGTAAGTGTACTGTGACCACTACCAATACCAATACTCAATGTAATGGAAATGTTCTCTTTCGAAGTAGCTTCACGCACCTCATCAAGGATAGAGAATTTATTTTTCTCCAAATCCTGAAGGATCTTTTGGTTTAATACAGCAAAGAATTTCTCAGATGAACTTCGCTTCAAGAATATTCCCTGCTCATCAGCCCAGTTATTCAGAATCGAGGTAACAGAGCTGTTTAAGTTACTACGCACCTGATCGCCCAGTCCCTGGGTTACTTCTTCATAGTTATCCAGATAAACAATCCCAACAACCGTTTTTTCTTCGCTATAAAGACGTTGTATTTCTACCTTTTCACTCACATCGAAGAAATAGAGAAGTCTTTCTTCTTGTTTGAAATAAGTTTTGTACTTACGATCATGGATCGTTAAAATTTCTTCATTCGCTTCTGACTTCAAAAAGGGAATAATTTGCTCCGATATATCATTCAACGAAAGTCCTATCAATTGCTCTTTCTCCATCATGATAGGCAAATATGGATTGGTCCATTCGATGTGATAATCCTCATCATACAGCAATATTCCAAAAGGCATTTCCATCAGAGCCTCGTCTCCCACCTTCTTCACACGGTGAGACAGAGTTGATACATAATCCCTGAGTGCAGCTTGAAATAAAGATTCAGCTCGAATCGCTGTATAAACAAGAAGCGTCATGACCACTACGCTTCCAACCCCTAATATCCAGTTGTAATAGGTGATGATGCCGATAAACAGGATGGAAATGACGAACAAGGCTACCACATGATAACCATGCCACCGTTTCGTTAAAAACTTTGGCATACTTTCAGCTCCTACCTATGATTTCATTCTCCTTCGCAATTCGAAACCAAGATCAATTATTCCAATAATAACAATAAATGATGTTAGTGCGAAGCCAAGAACCGTTAACAGAATTGGCACGACGATGGGCCATCCCTTTTGATGGCTAAAAAAGTAAATGACTGCAAGCCCCTGAACAAATATCAGTGCGTTGAGTATTAAGTAAACGTTAATGGATGCAACAAATACAGCAGATCCTTCTTCTAATCCTACCATCATAACAATAGTAACAACTAAATAATACCATAAAAAACTCTTCGGAAATGACCATTCTCGGATTGGTGGAAAGACTGGTGGATGAAAATTCCCTACCCTCTTTAAAATCGGCACTGAAATAAGTTGAGATATAAGCGCAATAACTGCCCCCATTAATACAAGAACAGTTGGGATAAGATATCGAATTAAACTAATTTGCTCCCTAGCCTGAGCAATTTGATCCGAATTCCCTCCTAAAGCTTTCGCCATTGACTCAGCCTGTTGAAAAGATTGATTCATCATTTCCATAGATAAATCTGCTGGATTTTGACCAATAAGTAAAATACTTGAAACGAAAATGATAACCAAACCAACAACATAAGCAATGGTACTTCCAAGTAAAACAGCAAGCGCAGATTTACGAAGATAATATAAGTACCCTGCAGTTAAACCACCAAGACTAAATACTAAGGTAAAAGCAAACGAAGGTATACCAGCTGTTAATACCCCAATAACAATAGTGACGGCCCACATCACCAATCCACTCTTCAACCCATTCCGAACTACCATTAAAATGAACGGCACTGGAAGAGCCCATAAAGTAATGACACCAACAACGGGTACATACATCGTTACCAAAAATAAAACAGCAAACACAGCCGCAAGCGCAGCCCCTTCAACTAACGGTACAACAGCACGATTCTTCATCATTAACTCCTTTTCAGTAAAGCGGAGCGGGCCTGCTAAAATCCGCAAGCTGTTGGAGCCCATAGAGACTGAGGCGCTTTTTGCCTCATTCGATTGGGCGAAACAGCCGAAGGATTTGGCCCGCGCAGCTAGATCAATAAAGCGGAAGTGGGCGATTAGGTCCGACAAGCGCTGGAGACCTTTCATTTGAACACGGTCTTTGTGTTCGGATGAAAGGTTGAAGCGACTCGAGGACCTGCCCACTGCAGCTAGATCAGTAAAGCGGAAGTGGGCGATTAGGCTCGACAAGCACTGGAACCTTTTCATTTGAACACGGTCTTTGTGTTCAGAGGAAAAGGTGAAGTGATCGAGAGACTGGCCACTGCAGCTAGATCAGTAAAGCGAACGATAACGTTCGACTACTAAATAAATCTACATTAAGTCTCACGCCCTACGATACCAGTATTTACACGAATACAATAAACTACCTCTTATGAAATTCAAAAAAACGGGTCGAAATCCCCTTACTACATTGTAAGAATTTCTGCCCGTTTCAGCAAATGTTTCATTAATTTGAATAGTAAGCATTAAGAAAAGGCTGTTTTCTCAACAGCCTACTATGTATTACATAAGAGATAAAGTCTCTTCTTTTGCGCTATCCATTTCATTTTGAAGCCATTCTTCTAATTGCATAGATGCTTCGGTAGCATCCTCACCGTCAGCAATAAGAAGAAGTGAGTCATTTTCTTTCACCGTAAGATTGAACGTTATTACGCTTGTTAAGTTCTTTGCGTTAATGCTATGACCATTACGATAAAGTGACACGTGACTGTTAAACGACTTCGCTTTTTTTACGAATGCCATAAGGGAGTTCATACTAAGCTGCTCTGTCAGATTAATTGTTGTTGTTTCCACATTCTTCATTATTGTGGTTCCTCCTTACAGATCTCTTGTAAGGTTCTTATTCCCTCAATATGTGAAGTCATAAACCACTTATTCTCCAACAATGTAAAAAACATTATTTCAGAATAAACTTGTATAGAAAAAAACAGTGGGACAATGTCCCACTGTTTTTAGACTTACTCACCAAGTACGTATGGTAGTAAAGCCATTTGACGAGCGCGTTTAACCGCACGAGTCAATTGACGTTGATATTTAGCGCTAGTACCTGTTACACGACGTGGAAGAATTTTTCCACGCTCAGATACGAAACGCTTAAGAAGATCTGTATCTTTATAGTCGATGTAAGTGATTTTGTTTACTGTGAAGAAACAAACCTTTTTACGACGACCTCTGCGTCCACCTGGTCTTGCCATGGGTAGTTACCTCCTTTGCATTTAAAATTCGATCTCTGTTTTCACCGCTCGAAACAGAGAGTATTAGAACGGCAAGTCATCATCTGAAATGTCGATCGGCTTGCCATCGCTCGCAAACGGGTCATCTCCAAAATTGGAGTGATCACGGTTGTTATCACGATTTTGGTTCTGATTCCCGTAACCGCCGGTTTCTCTGTTTTGGTTGCCGCCACCGTAGTTGCTACTGTTGCCGCTTCCGCCACCGCCCTGGTTTGCACCTTTAGGCTCGAGAAATTGGACGCTTTCAGCCATCACTTCTGTCACAAACACACGCTGTCCCTGGCTATTATCGTAAGAGCGAGTCTGAACTCGTCCATCTACACCAGCAAGGCTGCCTTTTTTCAAGAAATTGGCTGCGTTTTCTGCCTGTCTGCGCCATACAACAATGTTGATAAAATCAGCTTCGCGGTCTCCCTGCTGATTCGTAAACGGGCGATTTACAGCTAGTGTAAAGTTCGCAACCGCTACGCCACTAGGGGTATAACGCAATTCAGGGTCTTTTGTTAAACGTCCAACTAATACGACGCGATTCAGCATCAGAACCCCTCCTATTTATAAAACAATTACTTTTTAGCTTCTTCTAGGTTGATCGTCATGAAACGAAGAACATCGTCGTTGATTTTCATCAAACGGCTGAACTCTTCAATCGCTTCAGTATTACTGTTAATGTTAAGAAGCATGTAGATCCCGCTGTTGAAATTCTCGATTTCATAAGCAAGACGCTTCTTACCCATTTCTTTAGTTTCATTAATTTCCGCACCATTGTCTGTAAGGATTCCGTTGAAACGCTCAACAAGAGCTTTCTGTGCATCCTCTTCAATGTTTGGACGGATAATGTACATAATTTCGTAGTTACGCATTCCGTTCACCTCCTTTTGGTCTAACGGCTCTCAATGGTAATTAAGAGCAAGGAGTAAGTATACAAAGATAATTACTCACAGCTTTAGATTATACCAAATTAATTCTTTATTAGCAAGTCCCGTAGAAATTGAATCTATAGACTGGTTAATTTCCGCTTCAATCAGCTACGTATGGATTTTTATACAAACCCCTTTCAAAACAACAATCTTTTAGAAAAGACCCTATATCTTAAACGTTAAAGCGGAAATGGATCACGTCTCCGTCTTTTACAATATACTCTTTTCCTTCAAGACGAACTTTTCCTTTTTCTTTCGCGATAGCCATTGTCCCAGCTTCAACTAGGTCATCATAAGCTACAATTTCCGCGCGGATAAAACCACGTTCGAAGTCAGTATGGATAATACCAGCTGCTTGTGGAGCTTTCATTCCAAGACGGAATGTCCACGCACGAACTTCTTGCTCACCAGCTGTGAAGTAAGTAGCTAGTCCAAGAAGGTCATAGGAAGCGCGAATTAATTTATTCAATCCCGGCTCAGAGATTCCGATGTCTTCAAGAAATGCATCTTTTTCTTCGCCTTCAAGTTCAGCGAGTTCGGATTCTATCTTCGCACAAACAACGATAACTTCTGCGCCTTCTTTTGCAGCATATTCACGAACTTTAGATACATATTCATTATCAGTTGGGTCCAGAAGATCATCTTCGTCAACGTTTGCTACGTAAAGAACAGGCTTTTTCGTTAATAGATGATAGCCGTAAACAATTTTCTCTTCTTCTTCCGTTAGCTCTACGCTTCGAGCAGGCTGTTCTTCTTCGAATGCTTCCTTAAGCTTTGTGAGAACGTTAAATTCTGCTAGCGCTTCCTTATCTTTTTGCTTCGCCATTTTCTGAACACGGGCGATGCGCTTTTCTACTGATTCAAGGTCTGCAAGGACTAGCTCAAGGTTAATCGTTTCAATATCAGAAATGGGATCTACTTTACCAGAAACGTGGGTAATATTCTCATCATCGAAACAGCGAACAACTTGAGAAATTGCATCTACTTGACGAATATGAGAAAGAAACTTGTTTCCTAGGCCTTCGCCTTTACTTGCCCCTTTAACAATCCCAGCAATATCTGTAAATTCAAAAGCTGTTGGTACAGTCTTCTTTGGATTTACAAGCTCAGTTAGCTTTTGAAGACGCTCATCTGGAACTTCTACAATTCCAACGTTCGGATCAATTGTACAGAACGGATAGTTAGCTGACTCTGCTCCTGCCTGTGTAATTGCGTTAAATAAAGTTGACTTCCCAACATTCGGAAGTCCTACAATACCGGTGGTTAATGCCATCTCGGTCACTCCTTTAAAGTATCTGCCTTAGAAGGCGATTTTTATAAAAATAAAGATGGCTAAATGAGCCATAAATAGACTTTTTTGATCATCTTGTTCAACGAACGACATACCTTACCAATTATAGAGATCACAAAGCAAAAAAACAAGCATCCCCCTTTCTCTATAATTAAAATGACCGCCCAAAATGGACGGTCAAGATTCTGCATGCTCAAGAACTTTTTTCAATTTTCTAGAGAATTCTTTTCTTGGAAGCATCACACTATGGTCACATCCGAGACACTTGATTCGGATATCTGCTCCCATTCGAATTACTTTCCAACGATTTTCTCCACACGGATGCGCTTTTTTCATTTCGACAATGTCATTCAAGCCAAATTCTTTATCAGACATAAGGATTCCCCCCCCTTTATGCTTTTTCTTTCACTTCACCTTGCTCATCTCGCTGATACATGACAACGCGTGGTAGAGCAATTTCAATACCTATTTCATCAAAACGTTGTTTAACCGCTTTTCGGATTTCTCGCCCTATGACCCAGTGCTCCATTGGATGCACTTCTGAGATAATACGAAGAACTACTTCTGATTGTCCTAAATGCTGGACTCCAAGATATTCCGGTTTCACAATCATAGCATCAAACTGCTCATACAGCTCGTCCATTAAATCAATGATTACTTTCTCGGCTTCTTGTATATGTTCTTCATACGCAATATTCACATCAACAACAGCAATACTGTTATGAATAGAATAATTCGTTACTTGATTAATGTTACCATTCGGTAGGATATGAAGTTCTCCTGTCCAACTTTTAATTTTCGTAACGCGTAGTCCAATTTCTTCAACAAATCCTTCTACACTAGAGATACGGACATAATCACCAACAGAAAACTGTTTTTCGAAAATAATAAAGAAACCTGTAATAACATCACGAACAAGGTTCTGTGCCCCGAAACCTACAGCAAGACCCACCACTCCGGCTCCAGCAATTAGTGTCCGAACGTCTACGCCAAATTCACTCAAAATCATAACTAGTGCAACAAAATAAGTAACATAGGTTAGAACATTCTCAATCAACCTTATGAGAGTCGCTTCTCTACGTTCCGATAACCGGAGGGGGCTTTTTAAACGAATGGAGAAAATCTGACCTAATGCTGATTTTGCTATTCGCAAAAAAATCCATGTACCGATTAAAATAGCTAAAATAGTAAGTGCACTTTTGACCATATTCCCCCAAAGCTCACGATTGGATAAATACTCATATGTAGGCGTCCACAAAGAATCGAACCAATCCAATCCACATACCTCCCAGTTTTTAGTACTATGATAACAAATCATACCGTTTAAGAACTGGGAAAATCAAGATAGATGCTAAAATATAGAGATTAAGCACGCCGTACAGAGGGTATAAAAAAGCAATTAATGTAGAAAAACCAAACGCAGTAAACGGAAGCATAATCATGACAATAATAAAAGCGACTATCCATAGAGGAAGACCAAGCAAATCTCTAAATCTCGATGTAAGACCAAAGACTCCACTTACAGCTGTGGTGTATATGGCTAACCATAGTAAGACAGACATAATCAAAATCATATAGTACGGATACGTTTTTAAGATCGCAAACAATGGGATCTCGTATAAAAGAAGGTCATGAGCCACCTGTATGAGTGATTGATTATAAAGAAAAGACACTCCCCCGAGAATCAATCCACTTCCAACGCTCGCTATCCAAATTTCTCCTTTATGCTTAATTTGATGACCGACGGCTGAAAGGACTGCGACGAGTGGTAAAATATTGAGCGCTGTGAACGTAAAAGCCGCTGGCCAGTTTGCTTGTTTTGTCCAATTGAAAAGCATAGCTGACGGATTCGAGTGAATGAACAATCCAAGTACTGAAAGTAAGAGAATAATAAGCAAAGGAAGAATAATGGCATTCATTGATAACATCCCATTGATATCCCAGAAGAAAAGGATAATGACCAATACAGCAAGAATACAAATACCTAACCAATACGGCAGATGTACCACTTCCATCGTTGCCCCACCACCCGCGAACATTACAATCGTTGTTGTAAACAAATACAGGATAATGAGTAAATCATAGATTCCGGTTAACTTTTTGCCCACAAGTCGTTCTAAAATCGGCAAATAATGAGTCGATTTCGTTTCATAACTTATTTTCATAATCACATAACAACAAATCGAAAACATTACCGTAAATAAAATGATAGCCAGTACGCTTTCATGACCAAAAAATTGCCACAGTTCTCTCCCGGATGCATAGCCTGCACCAATCATCGTTCCTAATATAAGAAACAACCATTTCATTCCACCGCTTATCATGGCATTCCCTCCTCGTCTTACTCGATATACGATTGAAGTAAAATCCACGGCAGAAATGATCTTGTATGTATAGATCACGTCAAAATTCCGTATACTGTTACTACTATTACAAAGGAGAGAATCCTATGAATCTTCGAGACAAGTTTTTTCAAAAAAAACCTGCTGCATATCGAATCCATCATGAGGATGATCTTGCTATAGAAACACTTAGTGAGAGGATTTCGCTTCTGCTGCCAACGAAAAGAACAGATTCAATCGTGATCGTTTGCATCGGAACGGATCGTTCAACGGGAGACGCTTTAGGCCCGCTTGTTGGAAGCAAATTGCAGCACCTTCAACCAAAAGCAACAGTATACGGTACGCTTGAGTCACCAGTTCATGCTGTGAATTTAAATGAAGTGATGACATCAATTGAACAGACTCACACTCGTCCATTTATTATCGGAATTGATGCTTGTCTCGGACGTCTTCACTCTGTTGGAATTATTACGGCAGGAGAGGGCCCTGTGAAGCCAGGTGCGGGAGTTAAAAAAGAGCTCCCAGAAGTTGGGGATATTCATTTAACAGGGATCGTGAATGTTAGTGGATTCATGGAATACTTTGTTTTGCAAAATACACGATTAAATTTAGTTATGAAAATGGCTGATATTATGGCTATAAGTCTTCATCAATCTATTGAAGCATATGGATCAAATATGTCACTTAAGAAGAACAATGCCTTAAATTGGGGAGATGACCTTCTTCAACTTCCATAACGTCGACAAAAAGACCCGTATCCTGGTCATTTACAAAACCAGAGTACGGGACTTTTTAATATAGATCTCTGTTACTAGATCGTGTGGTTTCTTGATTTTTGACTGCTTAACAAAAACTGAATAAATAATCCCACTCTAAAACATCAAAGGCATGAGATACAAACTTGAGACAAGAATAGCTGCAATTAATAAAGCTGGGAGAAAGTTAGCTACTCGAATTTTAACAATGCCGAGCAAGTTCAATCCAATTGCTAGAATCATAATGCCTCCTGCAGAAGTTACCTCGGCAATAAACGCATCGAGAAGGGCTTGGGGGACAAACTGGTTTATCTGTGCAGCAAAGAGAGCAAGAACTCCCTGATACAGCATGACGGGTATTGCTGAAAACAATACACCATAACCTAGCGTTGCTGTAAACATAATTGCAGTAAAACCATCTATTAAAGACTTTGTAAATAATATTGAGTGATCATTTCGTAGGCCGCTATCAAGTGCCCCAAGAATAGCCATAGCACCAACAACGTAAACGAGTGTAGCTGTTACAAAAGCTTGAGCTACGCTGCCTTCCGAAGCAGCACCAGTTTTTCTCTCAATCCACTTCCCTAAATCATTCAGCTTTCCTTCTAGATTCCAATACTCACCTAGTATACCGCCCAGCACTAGACTGCCAATAACAATTAAGAATTGCTCGCTTTTCATGGCCATTTGTAGTCCGATAACAGAAACAACTAAAGCTAGTCCCTGCATAATTGTCGTTTTCGTTTGTTCAGGGATGCGACTGCTAACCGTGCCAATCAACGTACCTGCAATAATGGCTGCACCATTCACAACTGTTCCTAATAATACCATTTCCTACATCTCCTCAGCCAAAGTACCCCTCAACAATTTCTTCTACTGCTTGGATGGTTTTATTAATTTCATCAATTGTATTATAAGGTCCAACACTTAATCGTACCGCTCCAGTAGTGCTCGTTCCGATCGTTTCATGTCCAAGTGGAGTACAGTGTAGGCCTGCTCTTACTGCAATCTCGTAATGCTGATCAAGTATAATTGCAATTTCCTGAGCATCAATTCCTTCAATAGTAAAAGGGATAACTCCAAGGCGTTCTTTATTAGGTCCATACACCTTCACATAATTAATTTCTTTTAATCCATTTATTAGATGCTTAGTTAAATGCAGTTCATGCATTCTTATTTTATGAAGACCCATTTTCTTCACTGCATTGAGACCTGCTAATAACCCGGAAATTCCTGGTGTATTGACGGTTCCGCTCTCAAGCCGTTCAGGGTATTTTAATGGCTGATCAACCAACTCAGAACTACTCCCCGTACCGCCATGATATATAGGATTAAGCTCAACCGCTTTGCTAACAATTAGTACACCTGTACCCTGCGGACCAAGTAAACCTTTATGGCCTGGGAAAGCCAATAGATCAACGCTCATTTGCTCCATATGAATAGGAATAATACCAGCTGTTTGGGAGGCATCTACGAGAAACGTGATTCCATGTTCTCTGGCTATTTTTCCAATCTCATCGATAGGAATAATTGTACCAGTTAGATTAGAGCCATGTGAAACAACAATCATTTTTGTAGAAGGTCGTAGGGCATTGCAGAATGCCTCGACATCAAATTCCTCAGTCGTCTCCAGATTAATATAATCCACTTCAATTCCTGAAGTTTTCTTCATATATTCTAAAGGACGACGTACTGAGTTGTGTTCATAAGAAGTGGTTAATACATGATCCCCTTCATTGAAGGAAAAACCTTTTATTGCCTGATTAAGAGCTGCTGTAGCGTTTGCAGTAAAACAAACGCGTTCAGGTTGGTCAAAGCCAAAGAAATCAGCCAGCTGTTCACGTGCTTGTACAATCATGTTATCAGCGCGCTTGGATAAAGCATGTCCACCACGACCTGGATTTGCCGCGTATTCGGTCATACACTCAGTCATAGCCTGAACAACTTCAGGCGGCTTAGGAAAGGACGTTGCCGCTTGATCAAGATAAATCACATTACCACCCCATTAAGTTCGTTTCAAATTCTACTAAGCTAGAATAAAAGCATAAACTGAATGTCAGTTTATGCTTTTATTTATTATCTTCTTTCTCTAACACTTCTAATATGCGATTTAGATCTTCTTCTGAGAAAAACTCAATCTCTATTTTACCTTTTTTCTTCATTCTTTTAATTGAAACCGACGTTCCAAATCGCTCACGAAGGTGATCTTCCTTTTCCTTAAGAAACGGATCTGACTTCTCTTTTCTCTTTGTTTCACGTGAAACGTTCTGATTCAATTCCGTAATTAACTTCTCTAGCTGTCGAACGTTTAATTTCTCCTTAAGAACTCGATCCGCAAGTGGCTTTCTAGCTTCTTTATTTTTTAATCCAAGTATCGCCCGCCCATGCCCCATCGTGAGCTTTCCTTCTGATATATACTCCTGTACTTCAGAAGGTAACTGTAAAAGACGAAGGAAATTAGCGAGATGCGGTCTACTTTTACCCAAGCGTTTTGACAATTCTTCCTGTGTCACATCTGTTTCTTCCATCAGTTTTTGGTAAGCAAGCGCCTCTTCAATCGGATTTAGATTCTCACGCTGCAAGTTTTCAATTAAGGCAATTTCCATCATTTTTCGGTCTGTTAAATCTTTCACAACAGCTGGAACGGTTGTAAGACCTGCTTCTAAAGAAGCCCTATACCTCCGCTCACCTACAACAATTTCATAACCTTTAATGCTTTGACGAACGATTAATGGCTGGAGGACACCGAAAGTTTGAATCGAAGCACTTAATTCTTCAATCGCTTCAGTACTAAACTTCTTTCTCGGTTGATAAGGGTTAGGACGAAGCTCATTAACGGGAATATCTCTCACAGTCTCGTTCTCATTTTGGGAAGGGAAAAAGGCGTTAATTCCCTTACCCAAACCACGATTAGTCATTGACTAACACTTCCTTTGCAAGTTCTAAATAGCATTCAGCCCCTCGAGATTTTGGATCATAGACAATGATTGGCTTCCCATGACTTGGTGCCTCACTTAAACGTACATTCCTTGGTATGATCACTCGATAGACTTTTTCTTGGAAGTACTTTTTAACTTCTTCAATCACTTGAATACCAAGGTTTGTCCTTGCATCAAGCATCGTTAACAGTACTCCTTCAATCTTTAATTCTGTATTTAAATGCTTTTGGACGAGTCGTACTGTATTAAGTAACTGACTTAGTCCTTCAAGTGCATAGTATTCGCATTGGACAGGAATAAGCACTGCATCTGCAGCTGTAAGAGCATTTATTGTTAATAACCCCAACGATGGAGGACAATCAATTATAATATAATCATAGTTTTTTTCAACTTTATTTAGCGCCCTTTTCAATCTTACTTCCCGGGAAATGGTGGGAACAAGTTCGATCTCTGCTCCTGCAAGCTGAATTGTAGAAGGAATAACGTGCAAATTCTCAACAATCGTCTCCTGAATAATGTCTCCAGCATCTAGGTCATCTACGAGGATGTTATACACACATTTTTCAATATCGCCTTTCTCAATCCCAACGCCACTTGTTGCATTCCCCTGAGGATCAATGTCAACAAGCAAGACCCTTTTACCAAGATAGGCGAGACAGGCACTTACATTCACTGAAGTGGTCGTCTTTCCCACTCCGCCTTTTTGATTTGCTACAGCAACAATATTCACCAAGATGTCACCCCATTCTCCAACCATTCTTTCTTTCTAGTTTATCACGTTTGTTATTAGCCGGACGGTATTCTCAATAAAATTCCATTTCCTCCCTGAAAGAGATACAAACAGAAAACAGCTCAGCACATTTGAAGTTAGTACTACCTATTTTACGTATTAAATGTACAAAAAAACTCATCCAGTTTGGATGAGTTTACTTCTTTTTAGGTATTCGGATCGTAAATTGATAGTATTCGTCATGGTCTTCTTCATCTGTATCAATCGTTAGACCAGTCTCAGTTACCATATCAAGCGATTGACGGATCGTATTTACAGCCAACCTCATATCTTTACTAACCGATTTTTTTCTAGGCTTCGGTTTCGGTACAGTGCCTTCTAGCATACGAACAACACGTTCTTCCGTCTGCTTCACATTCCATTGTCTTTCAAGAACTTCTGTGAGAACTTTTACTTGATTCTCAGGATTCTTAAGTGGAATCAAAGCACGAGCGTGTCTCTCCGTAATTTTTTTCTCGAGAAGCGCTCGTTGAACAGGCTCGGGGAGCTTCAGTAATCTAAGCTTATTCGCAATAGTAGATTGCCCTTTGCCAAGTCGCTGAGCGAGGCTCTCCTGAGTTAAATCATGCAGCTCAATAAGCTGGGCATATGCCATAGCTTCTTCAACAGCAGTTAGCTCTTCACGCTGCAGGTTCTCGATAAGCGCAATAGAGGCTGTTTGAGAATCGTTAAATTCCTTAATAATGGCAGGAATTCGCTCCCAACCTAGCTTTTTCACTGCTCTCCAGCGTCTTTCCCCGGCAATAATTTCATACTTACCTTCACGTTCTCGAACCACGATCGGCTGAATAACTCCATGGGTCTTTATCGTCTGAGATAGTTCAGTAATTCTCTCATCTATAAAAATTGTTCGAGGCTGGAAACGGTTTGGGATAATATCCTCAACAAGAAGCTGTTTCACTTCCTCTTGTTCTGCTTCCATCGTCTCGCTTTTTTCATCGTTCAAACCGAAAAGACGTGAAAACGTATGCTTCATCGCCTAACACCACCTTTAATCGACTCCTTAACTGATTCGCTGCTTCAAAACCGAATTCCTTCCGTCGTAGCAGCGTTCCATGTGAAACACCTATCCGTTCAAATGCAGTCCATCTTTATTATAAAGGATTTTTATTTGGTGTGCCTGGCTTTCTTGGATATTTTTTTGGAGTTGTTTTGATTTTTTTAATTGTAACGATATTACGCTCACTCTTTTCTTTAGGTAATGTTAGCGTATCTCGTTTCACAACTTCTCCACCAAGAAGCTTAATCGCCTGTTTACCAGACTCTAATTCATCCTCTACACCTGGGCCTTTTAGCGCAACAAAATAACCGTTTGGTTTAACGAGAGGAAGACACAACTCACCAAGGACAGAAAGTCTTGCAACGGCTCTTGCAGTGACAACATCATACTTTTCACGATGATCTTTGTTTTTACCAAATAATTCAGCACGGTCATGATAAAATGAAACATTTGTTAGCTTTAGTTTTGACGAAAGGTGTTCTAAGAAACCGATTCTTTTGTTAAGTGAATCGACAATAGTGATGCTTAAATGTGGAAAGCAAATTTTAATAGGCAAACTTGGAAAACCCGCGCCCGCTCCCACATCGCAAATATGATAGTTAGAAGAGAAATCAAATGAGAACGCAGCCATGATTGAATCAAAGAAGTGCTTTTCGTAGACTTCCTCTTTATCAGTGATAGCTGTCAAATTCATTTTCTCGTTCCATTCAACTAGAATTTCATAGTATGTTTGAAATTGTTGAAGCTGTTCAGGAGAAAGAGTAATCCCTTTCTCCTCTAACAACTCCTGAAACTGTTGCTCGTTCATAGACCCTCCACTAGTACATTATTTTGCAATTTTAGCGATTTTCCCCTGTTCGATATACACAAGTAAGATCGATACATCAGCTGGATTAACTCCTGATACACGCGAAGCTTGACCAATTGAAAGAGGGCGAACCTCATCAAGTTTTTGCTTCGCTTCAGTCGCAATACCACCAATCGCATAATAATCTATGCCTTCAGGAATTTTCTTTTCATCCATTTTCTTCATACGTTCCACTTGTTGAAGACTTTTATTAATATAGCCGCTATATTTAATCTGAATCTCAACTTGTTCTGAAACATCTTCTGGAATTTCAAAGTCTGCTGGTGCTAGTTGATGAATCTCTTGATAAGTTACTTCTGGTCTTTTCAATAAATTAGCTGCATGAATAGCTTCCTTCAATTCAGTACTATTCTCCGGAAGAACATCATTAACCTGCTCGCCTGGTTTAATCACAATTTTCGCAAGACGCTTCATTTCTTGCTCAATCATTTCTTTTTTAGCAAGGAAACGGTCATAGCGTTCTTTAGGAATCATGCCGATGTCATAACCGAGTTCTGTTAGTCTTAAATCTGCATTATCATGACGAAGAAGAAGACGATATTCTGCACGTGATGTTAATAGACGATAAGGCTCGTTGGTTCCTTTCGTCACAAGGTCATCGATCATTACGCCAATGTACCCTTGAGAACGGTCCAGAATCACCGCTTCACGCTCCTGTGCATTCCTTGCAGCATTAATACCAGACATGATTCCTTGACCTGCTGCCTCTTCATATCCTGAAGTACCGTTTAATTGTCCTGCAGTAAAGAGGTTTTTCACTGTTTTTGTTTCAAGTGATGGCCACAATTGGGTCGGAACAATAACATCATATTCGATGGCATAGCCTGCACGCATCATTTCAACATTTTCAAGACCAGGTACGGTTTTGAGAATTTGTTGCTGCAAATCCTCTGGAAGGCTTGTTGAAAGACCCTGCACATATACTTCCTTCGTATTGCGTCCTTCTGGTTCAAGGAAAATTTGGTGACGGGGCTTATCATTAAAGCGAACAATTTTATCTTCAATTGATGGGCAATACCTTGGGCCTGTCCCTTCAATCATACCTGAATACATTGGAGATCGATGCAAGTTATCATTGATGAGCTTATGCGTTGCTTCACCCGTATAAGTTAACCAACACGGCAGCTGGTCTGTAATAAATTCTGTTGTTTCATATGAAAATGCACGCGGTTTTTCATCGCCGGGCTGAATTTCAGTTTTACTATAATCAATAGATTTATTATTTACACGCGGAGGAGTTCCTGTCTTAAAACGAACCATCTCGAAGCCCAATTCCTCCAAATGGTGCGACAAATTAACGGAAGGCTGCATGTTATTAGGGCCACTTTCATATGAAAGATCTCCAATAATAACGCGACCGCGCATGAACGTACCAGTTGTTAGCACAACAGATTTTGCCTCGAACTCTGCACCCGTTTTCGTAATAACTCCTTTGCAGACGCCATCCTCAACGATTAGCTTTTCAACCATTCCCTGTAAGAGCGTAAGGTTATCCTGTTCTTCAATGGTTCTTTTCATTTCACTTTGGTATAGTACTTTATCAGCCTGTGCACGCAATGCACGTACAGCAGGCCCCTTACCTGTATTTAACATACGCATTTGAATATGCGTTTTATCTATATTTCGTCCCATTTCTCCACCAAGTGCATCAATTTCCCGCACAACAATTCCCTTTGCAGGACCTCCTACACTTGGGTTACATGGCATAAAAGCGACAGAGTCTAAGTTAAGTGTAAGCATGAGTGTTTTCGCACCCATTCTTGCTGAAGCGAGTCCCGCTTCCACACCGGCATGACCTGCTCCGACGACTATAACATCATAAGAATCGGCTTTATAACCCATTGCCGTATTCCTCCTTTTATCATCTTATTTCCCAAGACAAAACTGTGAAAATAACTGATCGATCAAACTCTCAGATACCGTATCACCAATAATCTCTCCAAGAATTTCCCACGTTCGAGTAATATCAATTTGTACCATATCAACCGGCATTCCTGCTTCAACAGCGCTTAACGCATCATCAAGCGTTCTTCGCGATTGTTCTAACAAAGCAATATGACGTGAATTAGATACATATGTTAAATCCTGTGACTCTACTTCACCTGCAAAGAACAGTTCAGAGATGGATTGTTCAAGCTCATTAACGCCTTGTTCATGTTTTAATGAAGTTGTAATCATTGGATGCTCTTCTGCTAATTCTCTTACCTTAGTTAAATCTAGTTTCTCTTCTAGATCTGTTTTATTCACGATAACAATAACATCCATGCCTTTTACCGCTTCGAACAATTTCTCATCTTCATGCGTCAACTCATCATTATAATTAAGCACAAGCAAGATGAGATCAGCTTGTTTCAAGCGTTCACGTGAACGTTCAACACCTATTCGCTCAACGAGATCTTCCGTTTCTCGAATTCCCGCTGTATCCACTAATCTTAAAGGCACGCCTCTTACATTAACATATTCCTCAATAACATCTCGGGTTGTACCAGGAACGTCTGTCACAATTGCCTTATTTTCGTGAACAAGACTATTCAACAAGGACGATTTCCCAACGTTTGGCCGTCCCACGATAACAGTAGATAAACCTTCACGCAAAATTTTTCCCTGGCGTGCTGTAATTAGAATCCCTTCAATTTCCTTAGCCACCTGCTTCAATTGCGTGGCTAAAAGATCTTGCGTCACTTCTTCTGCATCATATTCAGGGTAATCAATGTTCACTTCAACATGAGCAACTGTCTCAAGGAGTTGCTGTCTCAAGGTAGCAATCAGCGTCGATAAGCGGCCCTCCATTTGATTTAACGCAACATTCATTGCTCGATCCGTTTTTGCTCGAATCAAATCAATAACAGCCTCTGCTTGCGATAAGTCAATTCGACCATTCAAGAAAGCTCGTTTAGTGAATTCACCTGGCTCTGCAAGGCGTGCACCACTACGCAAAACCAACTCAAGCACACGGTTTACAGAGACCAGTCCTCCGTGACAGTTGATTTCGACAATATCCTCTCTCGTAAATGTCCGGGGCCCTTTCATAATCGAAACCATCACTTCTTCAGCAACCTGGTCAGTATCAGGATCAATCAAATGACCATAATGAATCGTATGAGAATCAACGGATTCTAACGCCTGTTTGCCCTTATATAGCCGATCAGCTATCGTAACCGCCTCTGAACCACTAAGTCGGACAATCGCAATCGCCCCTTCTCCCATTGGAGTCGATATCGCAGCAATCGTTTCATATTCCAAAGTTATTCACCTCTCTAATCACACTTCTTTGTTCTATTTATTTAAGTTTTCTATATGATATAAGCTAGTATTAGTTTAACCAATTATCCACAGTGGATAACTTCATATCTTAAAGCTACAGACTAATCCACAATACCTTTTAGTGTAACCCATTTTCATAAAAAAAGAAATAAGTTTGCTTCCCCTATAACCAGCCTAAGAAGGGTGAAAAGAATGGAGCTTTCTAGTAAAGAAAACCCAATCTTTCCTCAAAAAAACCTTCGGGCAATGTGCCCGAAGGTTTCATATCATTTATTACGTGGAACAATAACCACACGACGATGTGGATCTTTTCCATCTGAGTGAGTGGAAATCCCCTTCTTTTCTTTCAAATAAAGGTGAATTACCTTACGTTCTAACGACGGCATCGGTTCTAGCTGTATATCCTTTTTCGTAACCATCGCTTTGTCTGCAAGACGATCGGCTAACTTTCTTAGCGTCTCTTCACGTCGTTCACGGTAGTTCTCAGCATCGAGTACTACCCGGACAAATCGGTCAGAAAATCGATTCGCGGCAAGATTTGTCAAATATTGCAAAGAATTAAGAGTTTGGCCGCGTTTCCCTATCAATATCGCAATTTTTTCACCAGATAGAGTAAAATAAAGATCGCGATCCTCTCTTCTACCTTCTATACTGGCTTCTACTCCCATATTGCTAATGACTTTTTCTAAAAAAGCCCTTGTTTGCTCTATGATGTCAGGTTTCTCGCTTACTTTGATGCGGGCGGGCCTTCCTCCAAAACCTAAAAATCCTTTTTTAGGCTCTTCTAACACTTCAATATTAACATTCTCTTGAACAGTCCCGATTTGATTCAGCGCATTTTGAATGGCGTCTTCAATCGTTTTTCCCGTTACCGTAACGCTTCTCACTTCTTCGCTCCCCCCGTATTCGTATCAGCGGTTTTAATGGTAGGTTTCGTAATAAAGTAAGTTTGCGCAATCATAAAGATATTACCTACAACCCAATATAGCGCTAGTGCTGCAGGGAAGTTAATAGCAAAGACAATAATCATAATTGGCATAACGTATAGAAGCATCTTCATTTGAGGCTGCACCGTTCCACCGCTACCCATCATGATTTTCTGCTGAATGAAGGTTGTAATACCAGCAGTGACTGCCAGAATAATATCTGGAGAGCCAAGGCTAAACCAGAGGAAAGTATGTGTTTCGATTGCTTGTGTACGCATAATAGCATGGTAAAAACCTAAAAGAATCGGCATTTGCACTAAGATCGGTAGACAACCTGCAAGCGGATTAACACCATTCTGTTGAAAAAGCTGCATTGTTTCTTGCTGAAGCTGCTGTTGCGTCTTCTGGTCTTTACTACTGTACTTTTCTTTAAGTTTCTGCATTTCTGGCTGCAGTTCCTGCATCGCTTTTGAACTTCTCGTTTGTTTGATCATCAATGGAAGTAATAGAAGTCGAATTAAAATCGTAACAATAATAATAGACAGTCCATAATTTCCATCACCAGTCAAATCAGCGAAAAATGTTAAGACTGCGGAAAGCGGATATACAATGTATTCGCTCCAAAATCCCGTGCTTTCTGCATCAATCGGCTCGTTAATGTTACATCCTGAAAGGACCGCAACGAGACCAATCAATAGAAATGCGAGGGTTATTTTTTTCCTCACGCTTCATCCTCCTTGCAATCATATCTCGACAATGATTTATGTAGTAAAAGCATACCACTAGTCCCTTTTATCCGGTACAGGATCAAAACCGCCAGGATGAAAGGGGTGGCACTTTGAAATTCTTTTAACCGTCAACCAGGAGCCCTTAATAAATCCATGCTTCTGGTAAGATTCGAAACTGTAATGAGAACAGGATGGGTAAAAACGGCAAGATGGGGGAGTTAATGGAGAAATAAACTTCTGATAGACGCGAATTAGCATCAAAGCCACTTTCTTCATTTAGAATCCCTTCCTTTGCTAACTTGTTTCGCACCTCTCAATACACGTGCTCTATTAAGCACATGAGTTAAACTGCTCTTCACTTCCTCGAAACTCATCTCTGAAGTAGGCTTTCTTGCAATTACGACAAAATCGTAAGGAAATTTGATTTGATCTGACAGCTGATGGAATGATTCTTTCACAAGTCGCTTCACACGATTTCGTGTCACAGCATTGCCGATCCTCTTACTTACTGAAAGACCTAATCGAAATTGAGGCTGATCATTTCGCTTTAATACATACACAACAAATTGTCTGTTTGCAGTTGAGTTTCCATTTTTAAAAACGTTCTGAAACTCAGAATTCTTTTTAATCCGGTAGTTGCTATTCAATCCGCACACTCCCAGTGTTACTTGGATAAGCATATTATAAACCTTATCTTAAAAAAAGACCACTGATGATCAGTGGTCTATGCAGACAATACTTTTCTACCTTTACGGCGACGACGAGCAAGAACTTTACGTCCGTTAGCTGAGCTCATACGTGCACGGAAACCGTGAACTTTTTTACGTTTACGTGTGTTTGGTTGAAACGTTCTTTTCATTCTATTACACCTCCCTGAGGATAAACTGTATAAAGACAGTCCAAGTAATTATAAGAAAAGACATGGGGAATTGTCAAGTTTAATTAAAATATCAAACACACTTTCACTAAAAGCAATCATTTAAATCTACGATGATCTCCACCAAATAAAGATTGATCAAATCATTTACAAACCTCTAAAAACACCTGTGTGGATAACTCATTTCGACACTTTTCACTTATTCACATCACTTATCGACAGGTTCTACACAAAATCTAGTGCTGTGGACAGTTTTGATCCACAAGATATGTCCTCTGTGGATAACCTCCCGAAAAACATTGCAAACACGCTATTCTTTTGTTATGATATTTGTGTTTTAACTCGTGAATAAGCTAGAGTGGATTTAAAAGAGTCCACAGTCTGTGGATAATTATGTGGACAGTTATTCAGGTATGTTATTCTTTATGTCCACAACCATGTGAACACAGTCAATAATTCGACTTTCTTCTATATTATATGATCCACTTCGATATTGTGGACAGTATAATTATTCATGAATATTCAAATCATTGTACAAAGGTTGTACGTTGGCACATTAGGCGACTATCGTCAGCGAATACAGCCTGTTTTTATTTTGGTAAAAAAACATAAGGGTCTGTTACAATGTCACCCGGTCTGATGATTAGAATCATTCAGAGGCCCGAACTAAGCTCATGATATTAATTTTATTTACTTTTGAACAAAAGGAGGGACTTCGTTGGATAACATCACGGATCTCTGGCAACAGGCATTATCCGAAATCGAAAAAAAATTAAGTAAGCCGAGTTTCGAAACCTGGTTAAAGTCCACTTCTGCTAACAGAATGGAAGGCGACACCATTATCATTACTGCCCCCAACGAGTTCGCTAGAGACTGGCTCGAATCTAGATATTCAAGTTTAATAACGGAAACGTTACTTGAGCTAACAGGCAGTGAACTCAAAGCAAAGTTCATTATTCCCCAGAATCAGTCCGATACTGATTTGGATCTTGAACAATCTATGAAGAAAAAACCAAAAGCAAATCCCGCTCAGGAAGAACATCCACAGAGCGTGCTAAATTCCAAATATACGTTTGATACTTTCGTTATTGGATCCGGGAACCGTTTTGCTCATGCAGCTTCCCTGGCAGTGGCTGAAGCGCCAGCTAAAGCTTATAATCCTTTATTTATATACGGGGGTGTTGGCCTAGGAAAAACACACTTGATGCATGCAATTGGTCACTATGTCATTGAGCATAATCCGAATGCAAAAGTGGTTTATTTATCATCCGAGAAGTTTACTAATGAGTTTATTAACTCCATTCGCGATAACAAGACCGTAAATTTTCGCAATAAATATCGAAATGTAGACGTGCTACTGATTGATGATATTCAATTTCTAGCTGGTAAAGAACAAACCCAAGAGGAATTCTTCCACACATTTAATGCGCTTCATGAAGAAAGTAAGCAAATTGTGATTTCAAGTGATCGACCACCTAAGGAAATACCAACGCTAGAGGACAGGCTACGATCACGTTTCGAATGGGGATTAATTACTGATATTACGCCTCCTGATCTTGAAACAAGAATTGCGATTCTTAGAAAAAAAGCGAAAGCTGAAGGTCTAGATATCCCAAATGAAGTGATGCTCTATATCGCTAACCAGATTGATACGAACATCCGCGAACTAGAAGGTGCTCTTATTCGAGTGGTCGCCTATTCTTCACTAATTAATCAAGACATGAATGCGGACTTAGCAGCTGAAGCTCTAAAAAATATTATTCCATCATCAAAACCTAGAGTCATCACCATCCATGATATTCAAAATGTTATAGGTGATCACTTCTCAGTAAAACTAGAAGACTTTGCGGCTAAAAAGAGAACGAAATCAGTCGCTTTTCCACGTCAAATCGCGATGTATCTATCAAGAGAACTGACCGATTTTTCTCTTCCGAAGATTGGGGAAGAATTTGGAGGTCGAGATCACACAACTGTGATCCACGCTCATGAGAAGATTTCAAAACTAGTGGATTCTGATCAAGCATTTCAGAAGAAACTTCAAGATATAGTAGAGCAGCTGAAAAATGGGTAGTCACCTTTTTGTGGATATTAGTTGATAGAGTGTGTACAATTATCCAGAGTTACTAACACACTATCCACAGGTGGATAACTTACGTGATATAGGTTCACCAACACTTATCCACACATTCACAGCCCCTACTAGTAAGACTACGACTTTTTTTAGTAATAAATATATAATCAGGGTCATTTATTTAGGAGGTAAATTATGCGTTTCAAAATCGAGAGAGATTATCTAGTATCAAGCGTATCTGATGTCATGAAAGCAGTATCTTCAAGAACAACGATACCGATACTGACTGGTATTAAAATCGTGGCAAGCGATGAAGGTGTAACATTAACAGGCTCTGACTCAGATATTTCAATCGAATGCTTCATTCCCGCAGAGGAAAATGATAAACAAATTGTTGAAATCTCTCAGATGGGGAGTATTGTTCTTCAAGCACGTTTCTTTTCTGATATCGTTAAAAAACTACCAGGTGATCAAGTAGAAATTGAAGTTCACGATAGCTTAACAACGAGAATCCGTTCTGGATCTTCAGAGTTTAACCTTAATGGTCTAGATCCTGAAGAATATCCACGTCTACCAGAAGTAGAATCCAAAGAAGGATTTCAAATTCAAGCAGATCTCCTAAAAAACATTATTAGACAGACGGTATTTGCTGTTTCTACTTCAGAAACTAGACCAGTGTTGACAGGTGTAAACTGGAAGCTTGAGAATGGCGAATTAAACTGTACTGCGACAGATAGTCACCGACTTGCTCTCAGAACAGTGCAGGTTGAACCTAATGGTAATGACCTTTCGTTCTCAAATGTCGTTATTCCAGGAAAGAGCTTAAGTGAACTTTCTAAAATTATTGATGATAACGAAGAACTTGTAGATATTACGGTTACAGAGAATCAAATTCTATTTAAATCAAATCACATTCTCTTTTTCTCAAGACTTCTTGACGGAAACTATCCTGATACAAGTCGACTTATACCTAACGAAAGTAAAACAAACGTAACGGTATCAGCAAAAGAACTGTTACAAGCAATTGATCGAGCTTCAGTTCTTGCACGAGAAGGAAGAAATAACGTAGTCAAGCTCGCAAGCATAGAGGAATCAACGTTAGAAATTTCCTCAAACTCTCCTGAAATCGGTAAAGTTATTGAACAAGTACAATCTCAATTCTTTGATGGAGAAGAGCTTAAAATTTCTTTTAGTGCTAAATACATGATGGATGCGTTGAGATCGATGGATTCCAATGAAGTGAATATTAGCTTTACTGGTGCGATGCGTCCATTCTTAATCAAGCCTATTGAAGGAGCTGCTATTATGCAGTTAATTCTACCGGTACGAACTTATTAATTTTAGTTAAAATTCATGCGAAAATATTGAGCTGCTGAGAAGAATTCTTCCAGCGGCTTTCTCTTTTTTCTTGCCATTGTGAAATTTCCACTCTATATATCATGCGTTTTAGTTAAAAAAGAGTTATAATAAACTATTGTCATCCTTCAAACTCGTCATCGTTGAATGGAGTAGAAGGAAAATGAGGTGAACGAAGATGAATGAAATCAAATTAATTAAAGAACACATCACTCTTGGCCAACTTCTTCAAGAAGCTGGAGTGATTAATACAGGCGGAATGGCAAAGTGGTTTCTGTCAGAGTACGAGGTCTATGTAAACGGAGAATTAGATGACCGACGTGGCAGAAAACTCTACAATCAGGATAAAGTGATGATTCCTGGGGTCGGGGAGTTTGTTGTATCTAGCTGAATGGGGGTTTCCCGTTGCATCTAAACACATTGAAAGTAACGAATTATCGAAATTACACGAAGCAAGAACTGCAGTTTGAAAATAACGTGAACGTTTTTCTCGGTGAAAATGCTCAGGGGAAAACAAACATCATGGAAGCTATCTATGTACTAGCTATGGCGAGATCCCATCGTACACCAAGAGATAAAGAATTAATCAATTGGGACGAGGAATATGCTAAAATAGAAGGTAGAATAGAAAAACGAAATGGTCCCCTCTCCCTCCAACTGGTTATTTCCCAAAAAGGTAAGAAAGCCAAACTAAATCAATTGGAACAGCAGAAACTGAGCAACTACATTGGTGCACTGAATGTTGTCATGTTTGCACCAGAGGATCTCAATCTGGTTAAAGGCAATCCTGGCGTTCGCAGAAGATTCATCGATATTGAAATTGGCCAGGTACAACCAGTCTATCTCTATTATCTTGGTCGATATCTGAAGCTTCTTCAGCAGCGTAACAGCTTGTTAAAGACCTTGCGATATCAAAAAAATCCCGATTATGTAATGTTGGATATCTTGACCGAACAATTAATTGAAGCTGCTGCGAATATTTATATACGTCGAGTTCGATTTGTTCAACTCCTTCAACAATGGGCTGAACCAATTCATTATGGAATTAGTAGAGGGTTAGAAAAACTTGAAATTCACTATAATCCAACTGTAGAGGTATCAGAACCAACCGATTTGTCGAAAATAGTAGAAGGATATAAGCAAAAGTTTGATAAAATTAAAGAGAGAGAAGTTGAGCGTGGTGTTACGCTAGCGGGCCCCCATAGAGATGATTTGTCGTTTTTTGTAAATGGAAAGGACGTTCAAACTTATGGATCTCAAGGGCAACAGCGTACCACGGCTTTATCACTAAAACTTGCTGAAATTGAATTGATTCATAGTGAAGTAGGTGAGTATCCTTTGCTTCTGCTAGATGATGTTCTGTCGGAGTTAGATGATTACAGGCAGTCTCATCTTTTAAATACAATTCAGGGGAAGGTCCAGACGTTTGTCACAACGACTAGCGTCGAGGGCATCCATCATGAAACGCTTGAGAAAGCGACGACTTTTCAAGTCCAAGATGGACTAATCGAAAAGGTGAAATGAGGTGAAGTGGTGTTTATACACTTAGGAGAGGACGTAGTTGTTCAATCGAGAGATGTTGTTGGCATCTTTGATTGGCAAGTTATGGAGGAAGCGGAGATTACGAATGAATTCTTGCACCGCCATCAAAAAGATAAGCTAGTAGAAGATATTGGTGGTGATTTAACGAAATCAATCGTTATCACAACTGATACGGTCTATCTGTCCCCTTTATCTTCACTCACACTAAAAAGACGTGCTTATACAGTATCGGATAGTGTAGAAGTAACATCGAATGGAGAATCATCTTAAAACCAGGTTGGCTGTCAATCAGCAAGCTTAATTGAGTCTATCTTTGATAGAGAAATGTAGGTGAACAATATGACATTAGAGCAACAGTCTAATAAAGAAAGTTATGATGAAAGTCAGATTCAGGTCCTTGAGGGACTTGAGGCTGTTCGAAAACGCCCAGGGATGTACATTGGTTCCACAAGTAGCAGAGGACTCCACCATCTTGTTTGGGAAATTGTTGATAACAGTATCGATGAAGCTCTTGCAGGGTACTGTTCGCAAATTACAGTTAGTATTGAGAAAGACAATAGCATTAAAGTAGAGGATAACGGCCGAGGCATCCCTGTTGGTATTCAGGAGAAAATGGGCCGCCCTGCAGTCGAAGTTATTATGACTGTGCTGCATGCCGGTGGTAAGTTCGGCGGCGGTGGATATAAAGTGTCCGGTGGACTGCACGGTGTAGGGGCATCAGTTGTAAATGCTTTGTCGTCTAAACTTGAAATTACGGTAGAACGTGAAGGCAAAGTTTATTACCAAAGCTATACACGCGGTGTACCTGATGAGGATCTCAAGGTTATTGGTGATAGTGATGTGACGGGGACAACCATTCACTTCATCCCTGATACCGAAATTTTTACGGAAACAATAGAATATGAATTTGATATTCTTGCTCACCGTCTTAGAGAACTTGCTTTTCTAAATCGCGGAATTAAAATTGTTGCGCAAGACAAGCGTCCTGAAGAAACAAAGCGTAATGAATATCATTACGAGGGCGGTATTAAATCATACGTTGAACATTTAAATCGTTCACGTGAAGCACTCCATGAAGAACCAATCTTTGTAGAAGGTGAACGTGAAGGGATTTCTGTCGAGATCGCTGTTCAATACAATGATGGTTTTGCGAGTAATATCTACTCATTTGCCAATAACATCAATACGCATGAGGGTGGAAGTCACGAATACGGCTTTAAAACAGCCCTTACTCGCGTTATTAATGACTATGCACGAAAAAATAGTTTATTCCGTGAAACGGACCCTAACTTAACAGGGGATGATGTACGAGAAGGATTAACTGCAATCATTTCAATTAAGCACCCTGATCCTCAATTCGAAGGTCAGACGAAAACAAAGCTTGGAAATGCAGAAGCTCGTACAATTACCGAGTCTATTTTTGGAGAAAAGTTCTCTACATTCCTTTTTGAAAATCCCCTTGTTGCGAAGCAAATAGTTGAGAAAGGTCTTATGGCCTCACGCGCTCGTGCTGCAGCAAAGAAAGCACGGGAGTTAACAAGAAGGAAAGGTGCTCTTGAAGTGAGCGCTCTCCCAGGTAAATTAGCTGATTGCTCATCTAAAGATGCTTCTATTTCTGAACTCTATATTGTTGAGGGTGACTCAGCGGGTGGATCAGCTAAACAGGGACGTGATCGTCATTTCCAAGCAATATTGCCTCTAAAAGGTAAAATTCTGAACGTCGAGAAAGCACGTTTAGATAAAATACTCTCAAATAATGAAATTAGAGCGATTATCACTGCACTTGGAACTGGTATAGGTGAAGATTTTGATTTATCAAAAGCTCGCTACCACAAATTAATTATCATGACTGATGCGGATGTTGATGGAGCCCACATTCGAACGCTTCTATTAACATTTTTCTATCGCTATATGCGTCCGTTGATTGAAAATGGCTATGTTTACATTGCCCAGCCGCCACTTTATAAGATTACACAAGGAAAAAAAGTCACTTACGCTTATAATGACCGCGAGCATGATATTATTTTGAACGAGATTCCGAAAGCTCCTAAGCCCGGTATTCAGCGATACAAAGGTCTAGGTGAAATGAATCCAACTCAGCTTTGGGAAACAACGATGGATCCGGAGTCTCGTACAGTACTGCAAGTTGAACTACAAGATGCGATCGAAGCGGATGAAGTCTTTGATATGTTAATGGGAGATCGTGTTGAACCGAGACGGAACTTTATTCAAGACAACGCCCATTATGTAAAGAATCTAGATGTTTAAGAAATAAGCTGAAGGGGGGAATCCCCCCCTTTTCTGCTGTTCAAGGGTTAATAAGGCAATACAGCTAAATGTTATGAGATGAACAAGAGTATAATTGGAGGTTTTCCGTATGTCTGATATGGAAAGATCGAGAGTTAAGGAAATAAATATTAGTCAGGAAATGCGCACCTCCTTCATGGATTATGCGATGAGCGTTATTGTAAGTCGAGCTCTTCCTGATGTACGAGATGGTTTAAAACCAGTGCATCGCCGTATTTTGTATGCCATGAATGACCTGGGTATGACTTCTGATAAAGCTTACAAGAAGTCTGCGCGTATTGTTGGAGAAGTAATTGGTAAGTACCATCCACACGGTGATTCAGCTGTATATGACACAATGGTGCGCATGGCTCAGGACTTTAGCTATCGTAATATGTTAATAGATGGCCATGGTAACTTTGGTTCTATTGACGGAGATTCAGCAGCTGCAATGCGTTACACTGAGGCGAGAATGTCTAAAATCGCTATGGAAATGGTGCGAGACATTAACAAAGACACAATAGACTACCAGGACAACTATGATGGCTCTGAACAAGAACCAATTGTTCTCCCTGCAAGGTTTCCTAACTTACTAGTAAACGGAGCTTCAGGTATCGCTGTAGGAATGGCTACGAATATACCACCGCATAACCTTGGGGAAGTCATTGAAGGGATTTTGGAACTTAGTAAGAATCCAGAGATTTCGATACCTGAATTAATGGAGTTTATTCCAGGACCAGATTTCCCGACTGCAGCTGAGATTCTTGGACGTGAGGGTATTCGCAAAGCTTATATGACTGGTAGAGGATCAATTATCCAGCGGGCAAAAGCTGAAATCGAAGAATTTAGCAATGGTAAAAAGACGATCATTGTATCTGAACTTCCTTATCAGGTTAATAAAGCACGTCTTGTCGAAAAAATCGCAGAGCTTGTTCGCGATAAAAAGATAGAGGGTATCACAGATCTTCGTGACGAATCTGACCGCACAGGAATGCGTGTTGTCATTGAAGTGCGTAAAGATGCAAATGCGAATGTTCTCCTAAATAACTTATATAAACAAACTGCACTTCAAACTAGTTTCGGGATTAACACCCTTGCTCTAGTAGATGGACAACCAAAAGTATTAACGCTAAAAGAATGTCTTGAGCATTATCTAGAGCATCAAAAGGTTGTGATTAGAAGAAGAACGCAGTTTGAGCTAAACAAAGCGGAAGCAAGAGCACATATATTAGAAGGTTTGCGAATTGCACTTGATCATTTAGATGAAGTGATTAAATTAATTCGAGCTTCTGAAACAACAGATATTGCTAGAGAAGGCCTTATGACAAAGTTCTCGCTAAGCTATGATCAGTCGCAGGCGATCCTTGATATGCGACTTCAGCGCTTAACTGGTCTAGAGCGTGATAAAATTGAATCAGAATATCAAGAATTAATGAAGCGTATCGCTGAACTAAAAGCGATCCTTGCTGATGAAGAGAAAGTTCTTGAAATCATTCGCGAAGAGCTAGCGGAAGTAAAAGAAAGATTCGCAGACAAACGTCGTACCGAAATTACAGTTGGCTTCGATATGATCGAGGATGAAGACTTAATTCCTAAACAAAATATTGTTATTACCCTCACACATAAAGGGTATATCAAGCGTTTGCCAATTGACACGTATCGTAGTCAAAAGCGTGGTGGTCGTGGAATCCAGGGGATGGGTACAAACGATGGTGACTTTGTTGAACACCTATTCACTACTCTGACGCATAATACGATTCTTTTCTTTACGAATAAAGGGAAGGTCTACAGACTTAAAGGGTATGAAGTACCTGAGCTTAGTCGAACCGCGAAAGGGATTCCAATTATTAATCTCCTTCAAATAGAAAAAGATGAATATATCACTGCAATTATTCCTATAGAAGAGTTTGTTGATGATTGGTTCGTTTTCTTTGCGACGAAGCAGGGTGTTGTTAAACGCTCTCCATTATCTGCCTTTGCGAATATTCGAAAGGGTGGGCTCATTGCCATTAACTTTAAAGAAGACGATGAGCTAATGGGCGTTCGTCTAACGAATGGATCGAAAGAGCTTATTATGGGAACGAAACAAGGAATGGCGATTCGCTTCCATGAAGAAGACGTTAGATCTATGGGTCGAACAGCTACTGGTGTTAAGGGGATCACCCTTCAGGAGAACGATCAAGTTGTCGGTATAGGCATTCTAGATGAAAACCAGGATGTACTTATTGTGACTGATAAAGGATTCGGTAAACGAACACCTGTTGAAGAGTATCGCGTGCAAACAAGAGGCGGTAAAGGTATCAAGACGTGTAACCTTACTGAACGTAATGGTGTGTTAACAGCCCTCAAGACTGTCACGCTTGAAGAAGAATGTATGATTATTACTGAGAGTGGCGTCATTATTCGTATTGATGTACAGGATATTTCTCAAACCGGAAGAAACACGCAAGGTGTGAGATTAATCCGTATCTCTGAAGGTGACTCTGTCGCAACGGTTGCGAAGGTAGAGATCAATGAAGAGGGTATCGAAGGTGAGGACATCGAAGATACAGAACCTACTATTGAAGTAAGTGCGGAAGAAATCATTGATGTTGATGCTGAAGAGATCATCGAGAATGATGATAACGACGATTCAAAGCCTGAAGAAGAGTAACAAGTAAGAAGAAGAGGACAAATCCTCTTCTTTTTTTATTTTTCTATTGCAATACTGATAAGCAGATGATAAGATGTAATTCCGTCGCTTTGACGGTGTCTCCAAAACCTTCTAATATTGGTTTTAAAAACTTCTAAAAAAGTGTTGACGAGATAATGCATTACATGATATATTATTTAAGTCGCCGATAAACAACGGCGAAAACGAAAGAAATAATTCGATCTTTGAAAACTGAACGAAACGCCATGTAAGTAGTTGTTTCTACGGAAACAAAACATTGTTTTAAAGCTAGATTAAGCTTTCTATCGGAGAGTTTGATCCTGGCTCAGGACGAACGCTGGCGGCGTGCCTAATACATGCA